>DAOLKI010000038.1:0-11528 GCA_035331665.1 Rhodocyclaceae bacterium | reverse complement strand
GAATGATCAGCGTGAAGACGATGACCTCCTTGTAGGCGCTCGCCCAGAAGGAGGAGAAGGACTCCAGCAGGCCGACCAGCACGGCCCCCGCCGCCGCCAGCGGATAGCTGGCCAGGCCGCCGATGATGGCCCCCACGAAGCCCTTCAGGCCGACAAGAAACCCAGTGTCATAATACACCGTCGTGATGGGCGCGATCAGGATGCCGGAGAAGGCGCCGATCGCGGCCGCCAGCAGGAACGAGAGCTTGCCGGCCATCACGGTCGATATCCCCATCAGGCGGGCACCGCTCCGGTTGATCGCCGTTGCCCGCAGCGCCTTGCCGGAGAGCGTCCGCTCGAAATACTGGTAGAGGACCGCGATCAGTACCGCGCTCGCCGCCACCACCCATGCCGTCTGGCCGTTGATGGCGACTCCGGCCAGGTCGAAGCTCCCCTCGGTGAAGGCCGGGGTGCGGGAACCCTCGGCGCCGAAGAACAGCAGTCCCAGGCCCACGAGGCCCAGATGCACCGCCACCGACACGATCAGCAGCACCAGCACGGAGGCCTCCGCCAGAGGCTGGTAGGCGAGCCGGTAGAGCATCGGCCCGAGCGGCACCACGAGGGCCAGGGACAGGAGCACCTGGACGGCGAGCGGCAGTTGCGCCGGATTCGTCGTCGAGAACAACAATGCGAGCGCCCCGGGGTACGCGAGGTTCCAGGCGAACACCCGCGGCAGCCCCTTGTAGCGCCGCCGAAGGCCCGCAATCGCCAGTTCGACGACGGACACCAGTACGCCGGCGCCAAGGAGCAGCCAGACGGTCCCGGGCGTCTTGCCCCCCTGCATGCCGGCCAGGGTCAGGGCACCGAAGGCCACGAACTCGCCCTGGGGGATGAAGATCACCCGGGTGACTGCGAAGACCAGAACCAGAGCGAGGGAGAGGAGGGCGTAGATGGCCCCGTTGACGACACCGTCCTGCCCGAGCAGGAGGAGTATTTGCAGATCCATGAATTCGAAGAACGAAAGAACGAAAAAAGGCGCCCCTCGGGGCGCCCTTTTCCTGCGGCCCGCTCGGCCGGCGCGAGTTTACTCCCTGCTCACTTCTTCGCGGGCGCCTTCTTCGCCTCTTCGGCGCCTTCCAGCTTCCACGCGCCGTTGACGACCTGCACCATGACGCGGGCGCGCTGGTCGAATCCCAGGTGGTCGCTGGCACTCATGTTGAACACGCCGTGGGCGCCGGTCACGTTCTGGATGCCTTCCAGCGCATCGCGCAGCGCCGCCCGGAACTCCTTGGTGCCCGGCTGCGCCTTCTTGAGGGCCACCGGAATCGCCGCCTGCAGCAGCACGGAGGCGTCCCACGCATGGGCGCCGAAGGTCGAGACATTGCCCTTGCCGTGCGCACCTTCGTACTTCGCCCAGTAGTCCAGAGCGGCCTTCTTGATCGGATTCGAGGCCGGCAACTGGTCGGCCACCAGGACCGGACCGGCCGGCAGGAAGGTGCCTTCCACGTTCTTGCCGCCGACGCGCAGGAAGTCGTTGTTGGCCACGCCGTGCGTCTGGTAGTACTTGCCCGCGTAGCCCTTCTCCTTCAGCGCCACCTGAGGCAGGGCGGCGGGCGTGCCGGAGCCCGCCACGAGAACCGCGTCGGGCTTCGCGGCCAGGATCTTCAGCACCTGGCCCGTCACCGAGGTATCGACCCGGTTGTAGCGCTCGTTGGCGACGATCTTCAGGCGGCGCGCCTCGGCGATCTTCGCGAACTCCTGGTACCAGCCTTCCCCATAGGCGTCCGAGAAACCGATGAAGCCGACGGTCTGCACGTTGTTGTTCGTCATGTGTTCGACGATGGCCGTGGCCATCTGGATGTCGTTCTGCGGCGTCTTGAAGATCCATTTCGTCTTCGGGTTGCCCGGATCGACGATCCGCGCCGATGCGGCCATGGAGATCATCGGGGTCTCGGATTCGGCGGCCACGTCGATCATGGCCAGGGAGTTCGGCGTGATGGTCGAACCGACGATCACGTCCACCTTGTTCTCGGTGACGAACTTGCGTGCGTTCTTGACCGCGGTGGTGGTGTCGGAGGCATCGTCGAGGATGACGAAGTTGATCTTCTGCCCGCCGGCGGTGGTCGGCACCAGGGCGAAGGTGTTCTTCTCGGGAATGCCCAGCGACGCCGCCGGGCCCGTAGCCGAAACGGTGACGCCGACGGTGATGTCCGCGAAGGCCGCGGTCGTCCCCAGGGCGGCCGCGGTGACCAGGAACAGCTTGCTCAATTTCATGTGACGCCTCCTCGTGGGCCCCGGTCCGGGGCGTATGGGTTCCGCGCCGGAACGCGGACCGAATCTTTTGAATGAAATGGCCGCACCCGGTATTTCACGGGCGCGGCCGCGGCGCGTGGCGGATGTCTGCCGGTCCGCCGATGCCCCTCTTTCAGTGGAAGGTATCGTAGCCGAATTTCGCGATCAGCACCGCCGACACGACGAGGAAAACCTGGCGGACGAAGCCGCTGCCGCGGGAAATCGCCAGGCGGCTGCCCACCGTCGCCCCGGCCACGTTGAAAGCGGCCATGGTCAGGGCGAGTCCCCAGAGCACATGCCCGGTGGGCGCGAAATACAGCAGGGCAGCCGCGTTGGTGGCCACGTTCACCACCTTGGCCACCGCCGAAGCCCGCAGGAAATCCAGCGCGAAGAAGCGGACGAAGACGAAGATCAGGAAACTGCCGGTCCCGGGGCCGAAGAAGCCGTCGTAGAAACCGAGCACTGCGCCGGCCGCCGCGGCGCCCGATGCGCTGCCGGCGGGCGCCGGCGCCGGACTGCCCAAACCCATGTCGCGCTTGAACGCGGTGTATGCGGCCACCGCGACCAGCAACACCAGCACCAGGGGCCGCAGAACCTCCCGGGGGAGCCAGGCCACGGCGGCCGCCCCCAGCCAGGCGCAGACGAAGGCGGCAGCGGCAGCCGGCCCGGCGAGGCGCCAGGGCACCACGATGCGCCGCGCGTAACGCAGGGCCGCGTTGGCCGTGCCGAAGATGCTCGCCCCCTTGTTGGTGCCGAAGAGGGTCGCCGGCGCCTCGCCGGGAAAGGCCGACAACAGGGCAGGCACTTGCACCATGCCGCCGCCGCCGGCGACGGCGTCGACAAAGCCGGCGAACAGCGCCGCCCCGGCCAGGAGGATCCAGGTGCCGTCCAATCAGGCGCCGGCCCTAGCCGGCGAGGGCATAGGTAGTCGTGGCGTGCGCCGCCGGCTCGTCGGCGCCGTCCCCGCGCATCTCTATTTCGCCGAACACGAGGGTGCGCCCCATTTTGATCACCCGCGCTGTGACCAGGGTGTCTCGCCCGGCCACCGGCCGGAAGAAGCTGATGGTCTGGCCCACCGTCGCCATCGGACGGAATCCTCCCAGTGCCGCCGAGATGGCGATCACCATCGCCGTGTCGGCCGCCGCCATCAGCGCCTGCCCGCACACCGTGGCGCCGACCCTTTCCAGGCGCGCATCGTGGGGCAAGCGCAGGGTCGCTTCCCGCGGGCCCACGGAGGTGACCTGCAAGCCGAGGGCCTGGATCCAGGGGGCGAAGTTCTCGGCGAGGATGGCCTGGGCCTTGTCGTTCGTCATGTTCATGCATCCGCAAAGTGGGAGAATGGCGCGATGCGAATGGTAACGGGTTTGTGCCTGGACGTCCCCGGGGAGTCCCCGGGCGTGAAGGTGCCGGACGGTGCCGGGCGGGGTTGCGCGGCGTGACGCCCTGTCCCCTGTCCGACCTCCTCACCCGCGCGGTCGAATGGCTACCGCCCGAGGCGTCGCTCGGCAGCGCCGCAAGGCGCATGGCCGATGCCGGGATTTCGTCGGTGGTGGTGGTCCGCGACGGGCGTGCCGTAGGCATCCTCACCGAGAGCGACGTCCTGCAGGCCATGCGCGCGCACCGGCGGCCGGACGTCCCGGTGGCTCACGTCATGTCGGCCAAGGTGGTCGTCGCCAGCCCGGACATGGAGTTCCGGGATGCCTACCACCTGGCCGCCCGCCACCACGTCAAACACCTGGTGGTCGCGGGAGCCGACGGCGCTCTGGTCGGCGTGGTGACCGAGACCGACTTCCGCCGCCACCTGGGGGTCGACTATTTCCAGAACCTGCAGAACGTCGGGTCCCTGATGGACCGTCGCTGCCCCCGCCTGCCGCCCGATGCGCCCCTCGAATCGGCGCTGCGCGCCATGGAGACGGGGGCCGGGGCCTGCGTCGTCGTGGACCCCGCCGGCCGACCCCTGGGGATCCTGACCGAGCGGGACGTGGTGCGCCTGTTCGCCGAATTCGCGGGTCGCGACGATCTGCCGGAACGCGTCGATGCGGTCATGAGCGCGCCGGTGCTGAGCGTCCGTCTGGATGGCGGTGTCCTCGACGTCGCCCGCCGCATGCAGGAAGATTCGATCCGCCACCTCGTCGTGGTGGACGACCAGGGCGCAATGGCCGGAATCATCGGCCAGCACCACATGATCACCCCCCTGGCCATCGAGTTCCTCGAAGAGGCCATGCGCACCGAGGTCCGCCTGGAGGAGGAGAGGGACGCGGCCGAGGAGCGCTTGCGCCTCATCTACGAGTCCATGGAGGATGGCCTTTGGGACATGGATCTCGTGACGGGCAAGGTGTACTGGAATCCCCGCCTCTACGCGATGCTCGGCTATCAGCCGGACGAGTTCCCGGTGGATATCGATGTCTGGCGCGGCCTGATCCACCCCGAGGACGTGGATTCGACCCTGGAGCGGTTCCGCGTCAGCCTCGCCCCGGGCGCGCCGCCCTACCGGGCCGAATACCGGCTGCGCTGCAAGGATGGCTCCTGGCTGTGGGTTGAGGCCCGTGGCAAGGTGCTCGCCCGCGACGGGCAGGACCGGGCGACACGCCGGGGCGGCGTCACGGTCGATATCAGCCGCCGGCGCCGCGCCCAGGAGACCCTCCTGCTGATGCAACGGGGCGTTGACCAGGCCCCGGTCTCGGTGGTGGTCACCGACCCGCAAGGCGCGATCATCTACGTGAACCCGTATTTCTGCCAGGTGACCGGCTATGCGCGGGAAGAGGTGCTCGGCCGCAATCCCCGGATGCTCAAGTCCGGCGACGCGCCGCGCGTCCAATACGAGGAGCTGTGGCGGACGATCACGGCCGGCCAGACCTGGTCCGGTCTCCTGCACAACCGGCACAAGGACGGCAGCCTGTTCTGGGAAAAGGCCGTCATCTCCCCCCTGCGTGACGGCCTGGGCCACATCACCGCCTTCGTCGGCGTCAAGGAGAACATCACCGAACAGAAGCGGCTCGAGGACGCCCTGAAGACGCGGGAGCATTATCTGCGCGCCCTGGTGGACAACTTCCCCTACCTGGTCTGGCTGAAGGACAAGGAGGGACGATTCCTGATCGCGAACCGGGCCCTCGCCGACGCCGCACAGGCCGGCTCGCCGGACGCCATGGTCGGCCGCATGGACCGGGATTTCTTTCCGCCGGCGCATGCCGAGCGTTACCTGGCCGACGACGAAAGGGTCATGGCCAGCGGCCTCCCGGTGACCCTGGAGCAAACCGTCGTGATCGCGGGCCGGCCCGTGCTCCATGAAACCTACAAGTCGCCCCTCGTGGACGCCGGCAGGCTGCTCGGGACCGTCGGCTTCGCGCGCGACGTATCCGAGGAAAAGCGTCTGGAGGAGGCGATCCGGGAGAACCGCCGCCTGCTCGCCAACGTTCTCGCCGCGGCCACGGAGGTCTCGGTCATCGCCACGGACCTGGACGGACGCATCACCCTGTTCAACAGCGGCGCAGAGCGCCTGCTCGGCTATGGCGCGGCGGAAGTCGTCGGCGTCTCGACGCCCGACCTGTTCCACGATCCGGGCGAGATCCGGCGTCTGTTCGAATCCGTCCGCGGGCCGGCAAACCGGCAACCGGCGGCGCCCGAGTGGATCCCGGCCCTGATCGAGGCCGGGGAGGGTCGCAAGATCGAATGGACCTACGTCACGAAACGCGGCGAGCGGATACCGGTGCTGCTCACGGCGACCCGGATGCGCGACGGCGGGGAGACGGCCCACGGCTATCTGGGCGTGGCCATCGACATCCGCGAGCGCAAGCGCCTGGAACAGCGGGAACACCTGCGCGCGCGGGCGCTGGAACGCGTGGCCGGCGGCGACCGTCTGGCCGAGACGCTCGCGGGCATCATCGACGAGATCCGGAGCGTTTCCTCGGCTTGGATTCCCGCCGTGCTTCTGCTCGACAAGTCAGGCCGCCACGTGACCACCTGCATCGCGCCGGGACTCCGGGAGGACCTGCGCAAGGCCTTCGAGGGCATGGCGGTCGCCGACGGTCACGGCTCCTGCGCGACCGCCATCGTGCGCGCCGAACGGGTGGTGGTCGAAGACGTCGCCCAGGACGCCCTCTGGCAGGAATTCAGGGACTGGGCACGGGAAGCGGGAATCACCTCCTGCTGGTCCCAACCGATCGTCGATTCCGACGGCCGGGTGCTGGGCAGTTTTGCCGCCTACCACCGTACCCCGGCGGCGCCGGGACCCAACGACATCCGCGTGCTCGAGGAGGTGGCCCGCCTGGCGGGCCTCGCCATCGAGAAGGACCGCAGCGCCGAGGGCCTGCGACTGGCCGCCAGCGTCTTCGAACACGCCCAGGAAGGCATCGTCATCACGGACTCCGCAGGGACCATCGTCGACGTGAATCGCAGCTTCACCCAGATCACCGGCTATCCGCGCGAGGAGGTGCTGGGACGAAATCCGAGCCTGCTCAAGTCCGGGCACCAGGACGCGGACTTCTACGCCGGCATGTGGGCCTCCCTCGTGCGGGATGGCCAATGGCGGGGCGAGGTCTGGAACCGGCGCAAGGACGGCCAGGTGTTCGCGGAATTCCTCACCATATCCGCCGTCCGCCCGGCACCCGAAGCCCCCGCGAGCCATTATGTCGGCATTTTTTCCGACATCACGCTGATCAAGGAGCACCAGAGCCGCCTCGAGCGGATGGCCCACTACGACGCCCTGACCCAGTTGCCCAACCGGACCCTGCTCGCCGACCGGCTCCAGCTCGCCCTCGCCCATGCCGCGCGCGCCGGCAAGCAGCTCGCAGTATGCTATCTGGATCTCGACGGATTCAAGCCGGTCAACGACGGCTTCGGCCACGAGGCGGGGGATCACCTGCTCGTCGAGGTCGCGGGAAGGCTGAAGGCCTGCCTGCGCGGCAGCGACACGGTGGCCCGCCTGGGCGGCGACGAGTTCGTGATCCTGCTCGGCGAACTGGAAGGCTTCGCCGAGTGCGCCCGCGCCCTCGACCGCATCCTGCACCACGTCGCCGAGCCCTACCAGATCAATGGCACGCCGGTATTCATTTCAGCGAGTGCGGGGGTGACCCTCTTCCCCGAGGACGGCGGCGACGCCGACGCGCTGCTGCGCCACGCCGACCAGGCCATGTACCTGGCCAAGCAGGCGGGGCGGAACCGCTACCACCTCTTCGATCCGGAACACGACCGGCGCGCCAGGGCCCACCGCGAGGCGGTGGGCCGCATCGCCCAGGCGCTCGCCGACCGGGAATTCCGCCTGCATTACCAGCCCAAGGTCGACATGCGCCGGGGCCAGGTCTTCGGCGTCGAGGCGCTGATCCGCTGGCAGCATCCTGACCGGGGCCTCCTGTCGCCGGCGGAATTCCTCCCGGTGGTCGAGGATTCCGAACTCGGGTCGGCCATCGGCGACTGGGTCCTCGGCGAGGCTCTGGACCAGCTGGACCGCTGGCGCCGGGAAGGCGTCGACCTCGCGGTGAGCGTGAACATCTCCGGCCACCACCTGCAGCGGGACGATTTCGTCGAGCGCCTGCAAAGTCTCCTCGCGGCGCACGGCGACCTGCCGCCGCAACGCCTGGAACTGGAGGTCCTCGAGACGGCCGCCCTGGAGGATATCGCCCACGTCTCGTCGGTCATACACCGCTGCAACGAACTGGGCATCGGCGTCGCGCTGGACGACTTCGGGACCGGATACTCGTCCCTCACCTATTTCCGCCGCCTGCCCGCGCGGATCCTCAAGATAGACCAGTCCTTCGTCCGCGACATGCTCGACGATCCGGACGACCTCTCCATCGTCGAAGGCGTCATCGGGCTGACCCGCGCCTTCCAGCGCCAGGTGATCGCCGAAGGCGTCGAGACCCCGGCCCATGGCGCCCTGCTGCTGCATCTGGGCTGCGACCTGGGCCAGGGCTACGGGATCGCCCGTCCGATGGCCCCGGAGCGGATTCCGGCCTGGCTTTGCGCATTCGCGCCGGATCCCCTGTGGGCCACCGCGCTCGGGTTCAGCTGGACACGCGAGGACCTGCCGCTGCTGTCCATGGAAGTGGAGCACCGCCGCTGGGTGGACCAGCTCCTGGCCCACGTGCTGCGCGGCGAGGAGGGTCCCCCGGCCCTCGACGAACACGCCTGCCGGTTCGGTCACTGGTACGACGGCCCCGGCGCGGAACATTACGGCTCCCTCCCCAGC
The DNA here is from genome assembly GCA_035331665.1 of Rhodocyclaceae bacterium. GTDB lineage: Bacteria > Pseudomonadota > Gammaproteobacteria > Burkholderiales > Rhodocyclaceae > JAEUNJ01. The sequence continues at coordinate 3,073 of DAOLKI010000038.1, read as the reverse complement.
TTCACCGCCCTGGCGCCGCTGCACCGCGACCTCCATGCCCAGGGTGCCCGTCTGCTTGCGCTGCATGGGACCCGCCCGGAATTGGAAATCCGGGATGCCGCGGATGCCCTGGTCCTGGCCCGCGACCGGCTCCTGGATCACCTGAGGGAGCTGCTGGCGGCGGCGCTGCTGTCCAGCGCCGGTCGCTAGGCCCGGTCACTTGCCGATGCAGAACCGGGAAAAGATCATCCCGAGCAGGTCGTCGCTGGTGAATTCGCCGGTGATCGCGGAGAGCGCCTCCTGGGCGAGACGCAATTCCTCCGCGCAGAGTTCGATGCGCTGAAGCTCGGCCTCGGCCGCTTCCAGTCGACCGGCCGCCGCCGAGAGCGCCTCCAGGTGGCGTTCGCGGGCCAGGACCGTGTCCTCGCCATGGCCCTGCCAGCCGGCGACGCGCAGCAACTCGTCGTGCAGGAGGGCCATGCCCTCGCCGGTCCTGGCCGACAGGCGCAGGTGCACCCGGCCACCTTGCTCGAACCGTCCGGCGGCCTCCCGGGCCAGGTCCGCCTTGTTCTCCACGACCAGGCGCGTGACGCCCGGGGGCAGTCGCACATCCAGCGCGTGGTCGGCCGGCGTGATGCCGGACCGGGCATCCACGATCTGCAGCACCACGTCGGCCGCCTCGATCGCCTTCCAGGTGCGCTCGATGCCGAGGCGTTCCACCGGGTCCGCCGTCTCGCGCAGGCCCGCGGTGTCGATCACGTGCAGCGGAATGCCCGCGATCTGGATCGTCTCGCGCAGCGCGTCGCGCGTGGTGCCCGCGATCTCCGTGACGATGGCCCGGTCCTCGCCGGTCAGCCGGTTGAGCAGCGAGGACTTGCCGACATTGGGCAGCCCGGCCAGCACCACCGTCATGCCGGTGCGCAGCAGGCTGCCCTGCCGGGCACGGCCGCGCAACGCGGCCAGGTCGTGGCGCAGCGCGGCGAGGCGTTGCGCCGCGTCGGTGTCGCGCAGCGGGTCCACCTCCTCGTCCGGGAAGTCCAGGGTCGCCTCCACCAGCATGCGCAGTTCGACCAACCGGTCGGTCAGGCCATGCACCTCGCGCGAGAAGCTTCCGGAGAGGGAGCGCAAGGCCGAACGGGCGGCGGTGGCCGTCGAGGCCTCGATCAGGTCGGCCACCGCCTCGGCCTGGGCCAGGTCGAGCTTGTCGTTCAGGAAGGCGCGGCGGGTGAATTCGCCGGGTTCGGCGAGCCGCGCCCCCAGCTCCACGCAGCGCCGCAGCAGCATCTGCATCACCACCGGGCCGCCGTGGCCCTGCAACTCCAGGACGTCCTCGCCGGTGAAGGAATGGGGCGCCGGGAAATGCAGGAGGATGCCCGCGTCGAGGGGTTCACCCCCGGCATCGCGGAAACGGACCAGGGTGGCGCGGCGCGGCATGGGCCGCAGGCCGCACAGGCGTTCGGCGAAGTCCCCGAGGGCGGCGCCCGACACGCGGACCACGCCGATGCCGCCGCGGCCAGGGGCCGTCGCGACGGCGACTATGGTGTCCGCGTTATCGATACCCGCCGTCGCGGCCTCCACGCAGGCGGCCCCGGGCGCGCGCCTACTTCTTCTCGCCCGACTCGATGAGCCGGGTGATCTGCCATTGCTGGGCGATGGAGAGCAGGTTGTTCACCGTCCAGTAGAGCACCAGGCCCGCCGGAAAGAACAGGAACATGCCCGTGAAGACGATGGGCATGATCCACATGATCTTGGCCTGGATGGGGTCCGGCGGCGTCGGGTTGAGCTTGGTCTGGATCAGCATCGTGGCACCCATGACCAGCGGCATCACGAAATAGGGGTCCTTCACCGACAGGTCGGTGATCCAGCCCAGCCACGGCGTGCCGCGCATTTCCACCGTCCCGAGCAGCACCCAGTACAGGGCGATGAAGACGGGGATCTGGACCAGGATGGGCAGGCAGCCGCCCAGCGGATTCACCTTCTCCCGTTTGTACAACTCCATCATTTCCTGGTTCAGGCGCTGCCTATCGTCGGCGAAGGTCTCCTTGAGCTTCATCAGCTTCGGCGTCAGCACCCGCATCTTCGCCATGGACTTGTAGCTGGCGGCCGACAGGGGGAAGAAGGCCGCCTTGACAAGGATGGTGAGGCCGATGATGGACCAGCCCCAGTTGCCGACCACCTTGTGGATCATCTGCAGGATCCAGAACAGGGGCGCGGCGATGACGGTCAGCCAGCCGTAATCCACCACCAGATCGAGGCCGGGAGCGATCTTCGCCAGCTTGTCCTGTTCCTGGGGTCCGGCGTAGAGCGGCACCGAGACGCCCCCCTTCTGGCCCGGCGCGATGGCGGGCACCTGCAGGCGCACGGCGGCGCCGAAGAGGTTGCCGCCCAGGTCGTTCAGCAGGTACTCCCGGTCCGTCTTGTCCTGGGGCAGCCAGGCCGCCACGAAGTAATGCTGGACCATGGCGACCCAGCCGTTGTCGGCCCGGCCGGGATACTTGGCCTTGCCCTTCGTGATTTCCTCGAACTCCACCTTCTTGAACTTGTCGGCCTCGGTGTAGACCGCGGGTCCGGTGAAGGTGGAAACGCCCATGCCTCCCGGCTGTTCGGCCGGCTTGCCGTCGCGCACGAGGCGGAAGTAGGCATAGGGCGCCACCGGCGCCGAGCCCTGGTTCTCCACCTCGTGGGCCACGTCGATCAGGTAACTGCCCCGGTGGAAGGTATAGACCTTCGCCACCTTGAGGCCGTTGGCGGCGGGAGCCTCGAGGCGCAGTTCCAGCTTGTCCTCACCCTCCTTCATTTCCCGCGCGCCGCCGGAGATGGTGTAGATGGTCCGGTGATTGGGATTGCCTTCGCCCGTGAGTCCCGTCTGGGCCTGGTAGAAGTGCGGGCTGACGCCATCGAAGAGCACGAAGTTGTGGGTCGCGTCGCCGGTCGCCTTGTGGCGCAGCAATTCGAGGCGGACCAAGTCGCCCCCTTGGGCCGAGATTTCCGCCTTGAATAGATCCGTGGCCACCGTCACCGTCGCAACCCCGGGTACCGGCGCGGCGGCAGCCGGGACGGCACCGGGCGTCTGCACCCCGGGCACGGCCCCCGT
>DAOLKI010000037.1:0-11604 GCA_035331665.1 Rhodocyclaceae bacterium | reverse complement strand
TGCGGCTTCGCCGCGTGCCGTCCGGGCTTGGGGCGGCCCGGCGCCCGGACTGCGGCGGGGGGAGCGTGTGCCTGGCCGACTCCATTCGGTTTTCGTGGGAGCGGCGTCCCCGCCGCGATCAGGGAATGCGCGGCGCCGGAATTCCGCTCGCGGTGCCCCTGCACATTCTTGCCTTGGTGGCTCGCCGTTTCCCGGGTGCCGCCGGAAACGCCCATATCGCGCCGCGTCGCGCCACGGTGGCCCGTCGCGTCCGACGACGGAATTCCCTCAGCTCCGGTAGTCGGCGTTGATCTTCACGTAGTCGTAGGAGAAGTCGCAGGTCCACACCTGTCCGTGCGCCGATCCGCGGCCCAGGTCGATGCGCACGCGGATCTCCGCCGGCTTCATGACCCGGGCGCCATCCTCTTCCCGGTAGGCGGGGGAGCGGCCGCCGTTCTCCGCGACCAGGATCTCCTCGCCGCCGCTGCCCAGCCACAAGCGCACCCGCGCCACGTCCAGGTCTCCGATGCCGGCATTGCCGATGGCGCCGAGAATGCGGCCGAGATTGGGGTCGGAGGCGAAGAAGGCGGTCTTGACCAGCGGTGAATGGGCCACGGCGTAGCCGACCGCCTTGCATTCCTCCTTCGTGCGGCCGCCCTCGACAGCCACCTCGATGAACTTGGTGGCCCCTTCGCCATCGCGCACGATGGCCTGGGCCAGTTCCCGGGCGACGGCCACGACGGCTTCCCGGAATGTCTCCCATCCCGGCGCGGACTCGTTGTCGAAGGCCACGCCCGCCTTGCCCGTCGCGATCAGGACGAAGGAGTCGTTGGTGGATGTGTCGCCATCCACCGTCACGCAGTTGAAGGACTCGTCGGCCACTTCGCGGACCAGGCGCTGCAACAGGAGCGGATTCACCAGGGCATCCGTGGCCACGAACCCGAGCATGGTCGCCATGTTGGGCTTGATCATGCCGGCCCCCTTGGCGATGCCGGTCACGGTGACCGTGCGCCCCGCCACGTCGCAGCGGCGCGAAGCGGCCTTGGCCACGGTGTCCGTGGTCATGATGCCGTGGGCGGCGGCATGCCAGTGGTCGCCGGCGAGCGCAGTCAGGCAGCGCGGCAGCCCTGCCTCGATGCGGTCCACCGGCAGGGGCTCCATGATCACGCCCGTCGAGAATGGCAGCACCTGTTCGGCGCGGATATCCATCAACCGGGCCACGGCGGCACAGGTGCGGCGTGCGGCCTGCAGGCCTTCCTCGCCGGTTCCGGCGTTGGCGATCCCCGTGTTCACGACCAGTGCCCGGATCTCCCCGGCCGCCAGGTGCTCGCGGCAGACCAGCACCGGCGCGGCGCAGAACCGGTTGCGCGTGAATACGCCGGCCACGCGCGCGCCTGGCGCCAATTCGATGAGCGTGAGGTCCCGCCGGTCCACCTTGCGGATACCGGCCTCGGTGATGCCGAGCCGCACGCCGGCGACGGGATGGAGAGCCTCGGGAGCGGGGGTGACGTAATTGACGGGCATGGCGACGGTCCTGATGCGGAAGTGTCAAAAGGCAAAAGCTTAACGCAGAGGGCGCGGAGTTCGTAGCGGGCGTCGGAAAGTCCGGCTGTGGCGCGGGCGTCGCGCCGGCGGCGATTGATCCCGTCGGGCCCCTTGGTGCCGTCCCCGGCGCGACCCCGGCCATTTGGCTTGCATCGCCTCCATGCCGCCGCTCCGGCGCAGACCGGCTGCGCTCCTGCTTTTCCCGGCGGTCCTCGGCGCCTTCGCGGCGAGGGTGTTCGTGCCCCTTATGCGAAGACCGTATCCCAGAGTTTTCGCACGGCCGCGATGCGGTCTTCCACCAGCCCGGGTTCCACACGACTCTTCTGGCCGTTCAGGCGAAGCGCGTGCTGCAGGCGGCGGTATTCCCGGTAGGCCTCGCGAACCTCCTCGGCGAGTGGCCGCGGGATCAGGCCCAGTTCGGCGGCGATGCCCAACAGTGCGATATTGCCCAGGTTGCCCGTCAGCTCCGGGTGGTCGTGGGCGTGGCCCAGGATCAGGAATTGGACGATGAATTCCACGTCGATGAGGCCGCCCGGGTCGTGCTTCAGGTTGAATACGCGGTCGCGCTGCTCCGGCCGCGTGCCGTGGGCTTCGGTCATCTTCCTGCGCATGGCCAGCACTTCCTCGGCCAGTTTCGCCAGGTCCCGCTTCTGGCGCAGCACTTCGATGCGAATGTCCTCGAAGGCGCGGCCGACCACCGGGTCGCCCGCCGAGAACCGCGCCCGCGTCAGGGCCTGGTGCTCCCACACCCAGGCGGATTCGAGCTGGTACTTGCGGAACATGGCCATGGAGCTGACCACCAGGCCGGATTCCCCGTTCGGGCGCAGGCGCAGGTCCGTCTCGAAGAGCTGGCCGGCCGAGGTCTGCGCCGACAGCCAGTTGTTGAGCCGGGTGGCCAGGCGCGCGTAGTTCTCGGGCGCTTCGGGCGCGTCGTCGTCGTAGAGAAACACCAGGTCCAGGTCCGAGGCATAGCCCAGCTCCTTGCCGCCGAGCTTGCCGTAACTGGCGATGGCGAAGCGCGGCGCGTCGCGATGGCGTTTGAGTACCTTCCGCCAGGTGAGCTTGATGGCCTCCTCGAGCATGATGTCGGCCAGTTCCGAAAGGTGATCCGACAGCCGGACCAGCGGCAGAAGGCCCGAGAGGTCCTGGGTCAGCAGGCGGAAGACCTTCGCGTGGTGGGCCTCCCGCATCAGGTCCATCTGCCGTTCCATGTCCGGCTCCACCTCGTCCAGGATGTCGGCGAGGTGGGTCCGGAAAGCGGGCCAATCGGGCGCCGTCTCCAGGATGCGCGCGTCCAGCAATTCGTCGAGCAGGACCGGATGGCGCTGCAGGTAGCCGGCCGCCCAGCTCGAGCTGCCCACCAGGTGGGCCACCTTCTCCAGGGCCTGGGGATACTGCTGCAGCAGGGCCAGGTAGGCGCCGCGCCGACTGATGGCCTCCAGCAGGGCAAGCATCCGCTGCAGGGTGGCATCGGGGTCCGGCTGGGCCGCCGCGGCGGCGATGATTTGCGGAACCAGGGCGTCGCAACGCCCGCGCAGCGCATCCGGCATCTGGTGGTAGCGGGGGCTGGACCGCAAGGCCGCCAGCCTTTCCGCCGCGGCCGGCCCATCGCGGAAGCCGAGGCCGGCGAGTTCTCCTGCGGACTGATCGCCGCCGTCGGCCCCCCGCCAGATGCCTTCGAGATGGTGGCCGCCCCGGCGCGGGTCGGCAAACACGGCCTCGAAGTGGCGCGACACGTTGGCGCGATGGTCATCCAGTTCGGCCAGCAGGGCGTCATAGCTGGAAAAGCCCATGGCCCGGGCCACCAGGGCCTGGTCTTCGGCAGAACCCGGCAGGTGATGGGTCTGCGCGTCGTCCAGGTACTGCAGGCGATGTTCCAGCCGGCGCAGGAATTCGTAGGCCGAGGCGAGTTCCCGCTCCGCCTCGCGGTCCAGGATGCCCCGTTCGGCGACCAGGGACAGGACCTTCAGCGTCGGCTTCACCTGCAGGGCCCGGTCCCGTCCGCCGCGGATCAGCTGGAAGACCTGGGCGATGAATTCGATCTCCCGGATTCCGCCCGGGCCGAGCTTGATGTTGCCCGCCATGTCCTTGCGCGCCACCTCGCGGCGGATCTGGGCGTGCAGGTCGCGCATGGCGTTGATGGCGCCGAAGTCCAGGTAACGGCGGAACACGAAGGGGCGGCGGATGGCCTCCAGCCCATCCAGCCGGTTCGCCCGGGCGGGGGCCGTCAGGGGCCGCGCCTTGATCCAGGCATAGCGCTCCCACTCGCGGCCCTGCGTGTAGAAATAGTTCTCCAGCATCTCGTAGGCGCAGACCAGCGGGCCGGAATCGCCGTTGGGGCGCAGGCGCATGTCCACGCGGAAGACCTGGCCGTCTCCGGTCACGTCGGCAATGGCGTTGATCAGGCCGCGCCCGAGGCGCGTGAAATACTCGAAGTTCGAGATGGGCCGCGGGCCGTCGGTGTCGCCGTCCTCCGGATAGACGAAGATCAGGTCGATGTCGGACGACACGTTCAGCTCGCGCCCGCCCAGCTTGCCCATGCCGATGACGATCAGTTCCTGGGCTTCGCCTTCTTCGTTGCGCGGTGTGCCGTGACGTTCGCTCAGCGTGGTGCCGACCACGCGCAGCGCCGTCTCGACGGCGGCTTCGGCGATGACGGTCATAGTTTCCGTGACTTCGGCGAGGCCGGCCCGACCCGCCAGGTCCCGGGCGCAGGCCTGCGCATAGGCACGCTGTTTCATCTGCCTTAGCGCGGGCTTCAGGTTGTCCTCGCCGATGCGTTGGCCGGAAAGCCAGGCGGCCAGGGCGGCCGCGTCCATGGGCCTGTCCCAGGCAGCCTCGACTTCGGCCTGCAGGGCCGGGCGGGCTTGGAACAGGCGGGCCAGGTGCCGGGAGAACGGCAGGACGTCGGCGAGGGAGGGCATGCGCTAGAATTTCCTCGATTAAACAATCATTTTAGCGCGGCCCACCGCGCCGCCCATGTCGTCCATCCCTTTCGCCCCCCAGTTCCGCAAGCTTGCAGGATCGCGCTGGCCGAGGCGCCTGGGCGGGGTGCTCGCAGGGGCAGCAATCCTCGGCTATTTCGCCTTCGCACTGATCTTCCTGGGCCTGCGTTACGCGATCCTGCCGCACATCGCCGATTATCGCGGCGACCTGGAGAAGGCGCTCAGTTCGGCCTTCCATTTGCCCGTCACCATTGCCGGCATCGAGGCCCAGTGGCAGGGCCTGCGCCCCCAGCTCCTGCTGCGCGGGCTGAAGGTCAGCGATGCCGAGGGGAGGCCGGCCCTGGGTTTCGACCAGGTGGAAGCCATCGTTTCCTGGGCCAGCCTGCTCTACCTGGACCTCCGCCTGTACCGGTTGGAGATCCTTGCGCCGGAACTCGCCGTTCGCCGCGACGCCGAAGGCAGGTTCTTCGTGGCCGGCCTGCCCGTCGCCGGCCCGACCCGGGGCGACGACTTTTCCGATTGGCTGCTCGCCCAGGACCAGGTGGTGATCCGCGACGCCACCATCACCTGGACCGACGACCTGCGGCGGGCCCCGCCGCTCGCCCTCGCGCGGCTCAACTTCAAACTGGAGAACGACGGCAGCCGCCACCGCTTCGGGCTGGTGGCCGATCCGCCCCGCGCCCTGGCGGCCCGCCTGGACATCCGCGGCGACTTCAAGGGCCGGGACCTGGATGAACTGGAAGCGTGGAAGGGCCAGGCCTACCTGGAAATCGATTATGCGGACCTGGCCGTGTGGCGGACCTGGGTCGACTATCCGGTGGACCTGCCCCGGGGCAGCGGGGGTCTGCGCCTGTGGCTGGACTTTGCGCGCCAGGAACTGACCGGCCTCACGGCCGACCTGGCCCTCGCGGACGTGCATCTGCGCCTGCGTCCGGACCTGCCGATGATGGAACTGGACGCCCTGACCGGACGATTCTCCGGCCGCCGCATCGGCGGTGGCTACGAGGCCTCGGCGCGGCGCCTGACCCTGTCGACGCGCACCAGCGGCGACCTGGCGCCTACCGATTTCCAGTTGCGCTGGCTGACCGGCGGTGATGGGAAGGCGCCCCAGGGCAACCTGACGGCGGGCGGGCTGGATCTGGCCGTGGTGTCGCGGCTGGCCAGTTTCCTGCCCCTGGACCAGGAATTGCGGGGGCATCTGGAGGCCCTGCAGCCGCGCGGCCACGTCCGCGACCTGAAAATCGAGTGGCGGGGCGGCAGCGGCAATGCGGGGGCATCCTACTCGGCGCGTGGCGACTTCGACGGGCTGGGCGCGAAACCCTACGGCCGTCTGCCTGGATTCGAAGGCCTGCACGGCAGCCTCGAGGCCACGGAAAAGGGGGGAAGCCTGCGACTGGCCTGCGAGCGCATGGCCCTGGACCTGCCGCTGGTGTTTCCCGATCCCCGCCTGGCCCTCGACCGCCTGAACCTGGAGGCCGGCTGGAAACTCGACGGGGATCGCGTGGAAGCGAAGATCACGCGCGCCGCTTTTGCCAATTCCGACGCGGCCGGCGAGGCCAGCGGCACTTATCGGAGCCGGCCGGGAGGCGCCGGCGACATCGACTTGTCGGCGAAAGTGACGGGTGCCAACGGGGCTGCGGTCTGGCGCTACATGCCCAGCGTGGTGGGCAAGGAGGTACGCGACTGGCTGCGGGATTCCATCCCGGCCGGAAAGGCGGACGAAGCCACGCTGCGCCTGAAGGGCGACCTGGACCGATTCCCCTTCTCGGACGGATCCGGCGTCTTCGACATCAAGGGCCGGTTCCGCGATGCCACATTGCGCTACGCGCCGGGTTGGCCCGGCATCGACGGCATCGCCGGCACGCTGGAGTTCTTCGGGCCGCGCATGACCATCCGCGCGTCCAAGGGGCGCATCCTGGGCGTCGGCATCGCGGACGTTAAGGCGGAAATCGCCAGCCTGATGGTCCATGATCCCGTCATCGAGATCGGCGGCCGGGCGCGCGGGGCGACGGCGGACTTCCTGAAGTTCATCGAGTCCAGCCCCGTCGGCGACTACATCGACCATTTCACGGAGCCCATGGAGGCCGAGGGCATCGGGGACCTGGACCTGAAACTCGCCATTCCCCTGGCCAGGGTGGAGGCGACGAAGACCGCCGGCCGCTACCGCTTCGAAGGCAACCGCCTGAAAGTGGACCCCGATCTTCCCCCGCTGGCCGACGTCCGCGGGGAATTGCGATTCACGTCGGACGCGATGGAAGCCAGGGGCATTCGCGCCCAACTCATCGGCTTGCCGATGACCGTGGACGTGAAGACCCTCGGCGATGGCCAGGTCCTCGTCAACGCGGCCGGCGACATGACCATCGCCGCGCTGCGCCGGCAATGGCCGTTGCCCGGAACGGAGCATCTTTCCGGTGCCACCCGCTGGACCGGCACGGTACGCGTGCGGAAGCGCAGCGCCGAAGTCCGGATTTCCAGCAATCTGCAGGGCATCGCTTCCAGCCTCCCCGAGCCGTTCAACAAGACCACCACCGAGGCGGTGGATTTCCGCTTCGAGCGCAAGGCGGCTCCGGAACCCGCCCGCGCCGTCGTGCCGGGCCGGCGTCAACCGGCGCCGGCCCCTGCGCCGCTGCCGTCGACGCAGCGGGACATGATCGAGATCGGCTATGGCCGAGCCCTGGTGGTCCAGCTCGTGCGGCGGGCCGAGGGCGAGGGCAAGGTCGTCGAGCGGGGCGTGGTGGGCATCGGCGACACCAACGCTGCCCTGCCGGACAAGGGGCTGCTGGTCCTCGCCAACGTGAAGCGCGTCGATGCGGACTTCTGGCGGCGCATCGTCGGCGACGGGAACGGCGGCGGCGTGCCGCTGCCGCCCGTCTCGATGGACTTGAAGGCGGGCGAATTCACCGCCTACGGAAAGACCCTGCACGACTTGAGGCTCGGCGGGACGCAGCAGGGTACCCACTGGCGTGCCGACGTGGCCAGCCGCGAACTGGCGGGCAAGGTGGAATGGGTCGCCGAGGGCAGCGGGCGGTTGGTCGCCCGTCTGGCCCGGTTGGCGCTCCCCGAGTCCGCCAAGGACCAGCCCGTTCAGGGGGAGGCCCTGAACGAGCTGCCGGGCATAGACCTCGCCGTGGACCAGTTCCTCCTGCGCGGCAAGAATCTCGGCGAGGTCAGGCTGGTGGCCGAGAACCGGGAGGGCACGTGGAACGCCCGGCTCGCCATCCAGAACGACGACGGCGACCTGGCAGGGGAGGGGCGATGGAGGCCGAGCACGACGGCGCCCGACACCCGCCTCGACTTCACCCTCAATGCGAAAAGCATCGAGAAGCTGCTCGGTCGCCTGGGCTACGAGGAGGCCGTGCGGCGCGGCGTGGCGAACCTGTCCGGGCAGGTTTCCTGGGCCGGGGCCCCTTTCGCGATCGACTATCCGAGCCTTTCCGGCCAGATCAAGCTCGAGGCCCGCAACGGGCAGTTCAACAAGCTGGAGCCCGGCGTCGGACGGCTCCTGGGGGTGTTGAGCCTGCAGTCGCTGCCGCGGCGGATCACCCTCGATTTCCGGGACATCTTCAGCCAGGGCTTCGCCTTCGACGGCATCGACGCGACCATGAAAGTGAACCGCGGCATCATGGACACCCAGGACCTGCGCATCCAGGGGCCCGCGGCCAAGGTCCTGATGACCGGCACGGTGAATCTCACGGCGGAAACGCAGAATCTGCGCGTCCTCGTCCAGCCGGCCATCGGCGAGACCATCGCCACCGGCGTCATCCTGGCCAACCCGGCCATCGGTGCCGCGGCGTGGTTGTTCAACCGCATGTTCGGCACTCCGCTGGACAAGGTCTTCGCCTTCGAATACGCGGTCACCGGCACCTGGGCCGACCCGAAGGTGGAGAAGATCCAGGGCAAGGCCGAATCGGCCCGGCAGGACGGAGAAAAATGATCCCGAAAAAGTCACCACAGAGGCACGGACACGCAGGGAAGGGCATCGATGGCATTGCCTGCCGGTGCCCCGTCGGGGAGATACTCCCACGCCGGAAAAGCGGCGGTGTCTTCCGTGTCCTCTGCGTCCTCCGCTGTGAAAAGGCTCTGCATCCATGATCCTGGAATCGAAGGGCGGCGGTCACGAAGGTATCGCGACAACGCGGATCGCGGCGGTCCAGATGATCTCCGGTCCCGGGGTGGGCCCCAACCTGGCCACGGCCGGCGCGCTCGTCGCGCAGGCGGCGGCCGGAGGCGCCCGCCTGGTCGCCCTGCCGGAGTACTTCCCGTTGATCGGTGCCGGCGATGCCGACCGGCTGGCGGCCCGGGAAAGGGAGGGTGCCGGGCCCATCCAGGATTTCCTCGCCGACACGGCGCGCCGCGCAGGCGTCTGGCTGGTCGGCGGCTCCATCCCTCTGTTCGCCGACGCCCCGGGGAAGTTGCGCAACACTTGCCTGGTCTTCGACGACCGGGGCGAGCGGGTGGCCCGCTACGACAAGATCCACCTGTTCGGCTTCCGCAAGGGCGCCGAGCAGTACGACGAGGCGGCCACCATCGAGGCGGGCAGCCGCCCCGTCGCCCTGGACACCCCCTTTGGCCGTGTGGGACTCGCCATCTGCTACGACCTGCGTTTTCCCGAGCTCTTCCGCCGCCTGGGGCCGGTTGACCTGCTGGTGATCCCCGCGGCCTTTACCGACACCACCGGCCGCGCCCACTGGGAGATGCTGCTGCGCGCCCGGGCCGTGGAGAATCAATGTTATGTTCTTGCCTCGGCCCAGGGCGGCCGGCATCCCACCGGGCGCATGACCCACGGCAACAGCATGGTCGTCGACCCCTGGGGCGACGTGCTGGCCCGGCTGGACAAGGGCGAGGGCGTGGCGGCGGCGGAAATGGATCCGGCGCGCATTGCCGAGGTGCGCCAGAGCTTGCCGGCCCTGCAGCACCGCCGTCCCGACCTCAACTGAACACACCCGACAGGCGTCGCCGTCGGCGACGAGGAACACGATGAAACGCGACGATACCGCAACCCTTTACCGTACCGCCGAGCAATGCCTGCTCGCGCCCTATGACCTGACGCCCCGCCAGCTCGAGGGCGTCTTCGGCCGCCTGTTCGGCCACCGGGTCGACTACGCCGATCTCTATTTCCAGTACGCGCGTTCCGAGGCCTGGAGCCTCGAGGAGGGCATCGTCAAGTCCGGCAGCTTCAACATCGAGCAGGGGGTCGGCGTGCGCGCCATCTCCGGCGAGAAGACCGCCTTCGCCTATTCCGACGACATTTCCCTGCCGGCGCTGAACTCCGCGGCCTCGGCGACCCGGGCCATCGCCGCCCAGGGCGTCGCCGGCCTGGTGCCCATGCTGACGAGGCGGGCCGTGCCCGCCCTGTACGGCGCCGCCGACCCGATCGCGTCCCTTTCCGACCAGCAGAAGGTTGATCTGCTGCAGCGGCTCGAAGGCTTCGCCAGAGCCGAGGACGCCCGTGTCGTCGAGGTGATGGCCCACGTGGCCGGCACCTGGGAAGTGGTCCTCGTCGCGCGGTCCGACGGCCACCTGGCCGCCGACGTGCGTCCCCTGGTGCGCGTGTCCCTCACCGTGATCATGGAAGAGAAGGGCAAGCGCGAGCAGGGATCCAGCGGCGGTGGCGGCCGCTTCGACTACGCCTACTTCACCGACGGCATCCTGAAGGATTACGCGCAAAAGGCGGTGCACCAGGCGGCCACCAACCTGCGTGCCAAGCCCGCCCCGGCGGGTACCATGACCGTCGTACTGGGATCCGGCTGGCCGGGCATCCTGCTCCACGAGGCCATCGGCCACGGCCTGGAGGGGGATTTCAACCGCAAGGGGAGTTCCACCTTCGCCGGCCGCATCGGGGAGCGGGTCGCGGCGCCCGGCGTCACGGTGGTGGACGACGGCACGTTGCGCGACCGGCGGGGCTCCCTGTCGGTGGACGACGAAGGCAATCCGACCCAGCGTACGGTGCTGATCGAGGACGGCATCCTCGTGGCCTACATGCAGGATTCATTGAACGCGCGGCTGATGAAGACGGCGCCCACGGGCAACGGCCGCCGGGAGTCGTTCGCCCACCTGCCGCTGCCGCGCATGACGAACACCATCATGCTGAACGGCGACAAGGACCCGGCGGAGATCATCCGCTCCGTGAAGAAGGGGCTCTACGCGGTCAATTTCGGCGGCGGGCAGGTGGACATCACGAGCGGCAAGTTCGTGTTCTCGGCGGCCGAGGCCTACATGATCGAGAACGGCAAGGTCACCTACCCGGTCAAGGGCGCGACGCTGATCGGCAACGGCCCGGACGTGCTGACCCGGGTCTCCATGATCGGCAACGACATGGCCCTGGACCCCGGGGTCGGGACCTGCGGCAAGGAAGGGCAGAGCGTCCCCGTCGGCGTCGGTCAGCCGACGTTGCGGATCGAAGGGCTCACGGTGGGCGGCACCGGCCGCTGAGCCGTCGATCGGCGCCGCGAAGGTGCGCCCGGCGGGTATTCCGGTTCAAGCGCCACGCCACTTGATCGAGCAGCCGATCGAGGGTATCTGTTGCGCCGGACCGCGGCCGGTTTCCGCCACCTGCTTCATGGCCTCGAAAAGGTCGCGGCGCACGCCGGCCGGGGCCGGGTCCTTCTTCGATTCGTCCAGTCGGCCGCGGTACTGGAGTTCCATGTTCGCGTTGAACCCGAAGAAATCCGGCGTGCATACCGCCCCGTAGGCGCGGGCAACGGCCTGCGTCTCGTCGAGCACGTAGGGGAAGGGGAAGGCCCGGGTGCGCGCAATGGCCACCATCTGCTCCCAGGAGTCCTCCGGGTAGTCGGTCGGGTCGTTGGACATGACGGCGAGGGTGCCGATGCCCAGGCTCGCCAGGTCGCGCGCGTCGCGGACGATGCGATCCAGGACGGCCTTCACGTAGGGGCAGTGGTTGCAGATGAACATGACCAGCAGGCCCCGCGGACCGCGCGCCGAGGCCAGGGTGTGACGCCTGCCGTCGGTGCCGAGCAGGTCGAAATCGACGGCCTTCCAGCCGAAATCGCAGACCGGGGTCGGGGTGCTGGCCATGGGGTGTCCTCCAGGTGGGGAAGCCGCGGCGCAGACGCGCTCGCTCCTATAATGACCCGCCTATGTTACCCAGATTCCACGTCCCCTTTCCGCTGGCGCC
>DAOLKI010000036.1:0-11697 GCA_035331665.1 Rhodocyclaceae bacterium | reverse complement strand
AAGGCCCGGGCGATGCCGACCCGCTGCTTCATGCCGCCCGACACCTCGTGGGGGAACTTGTCCATGGCGTGTCCCATATGCACCAGATCCAGCGCCGCGCGGGTGCGCTCGCGCAGCTGGGCGCGGGGTTCCTTGCCGCCGAAGACGCGCTCGACGGCCAGGTAAACGTTGTCGAAGCAACTCATCCAGGGCAGCAGGGAGTGGTTCTGGAAGACCACCGCCCGCTCGGGTCCTGGGCCGGCGATCTCGCGACCGTCGCAGAGCAGGACGCCCGACGTGGGTCGCGTGAGTCCGGCGATCAGGTTGAGCAGGGTGCTCTTTCCGCAGCCCGAATGGCCGATCAGGGAAACCACCTCGCCGCCGTGGATCTCCAGGTTGATGTCGCGCAGCGCGGTGAACCGGCCCTGCTTGGTGTCGAAGGTCTGGCCGACGTTCTCGATCTTGACGAGGGCTTTGCTCATGGCGTGTTCCTTTCCTTCCCGGTTGGCGTCAACGGTTCTCGTAGGTGAAGCGTCTGGCGAGCAGGAGCAGCATCTGCTCCAGGATCAGGCCGACGGCGCCGATCACGAAGATTGCGATGACGATGTGCTCGACCTTCAGGTTGTTCCATTCGTCCCACACCCAGAAGCCGATGCCGACGCCGCCCGTGAGCATCTCCGCGGCGACGATTACCAGCCATGCGGTGCCGATGGACAGGCGGATGCCCGTCAGCATGT
This sequence comes from Rhodocyclaceae bacterium, assembly GCA_035331665.1. Classification (GTDB taxonomy): domain Bacteria; phylum Pseudomonadota; class Gammaproteobacteria; order Burkholderiales; family Rhodocyclaceae; genus JAEUNJ01. Next base: position 10,981 of record DAOLKI010000036.1, on the reverse strand, counting down.
AGGGCAGGACGGCCGGAAACAGGATCTTGGTCACCACCTTCCATTCGGGCAGGTTGAGGACCCGCGCGACGTTCAGGTAGTCCTGGGGCACCCGCTGCACGCCCTGGGCCGTATTGAGGATCATGGGCCAGATGGAACAGATGAAGATGGTCCAGGTGGCCGCCGGATCGGCCTTCTTGAAGACCAGCAGCCCGATCGGCAACCAGGCCAGCGGCGAGACCGGCCGCAGCAGGCTGATGATGGGTTCCAGCATGCCGGCCATGAAGCGGAAGCGGCCGAGCATGAAGCCCAGGGGAATGCCGACCAGGGCGGCGATGCCGAAACCGATGCCCACGCGCTGCAAGGACGAGAGCACGTTCCATCCGATGCCCTGGTCATTGGGACCGTTGCGGTAGAAGGGGTCCGAGAAGAGCTTTACCGCGGCGTCCCAGGTCTGGACCGGTCCGGGGATGCTCCCGCTCTTGATGGCGACCAGGGCCCAGATGCCGAGCAGCAGGCCGATCCCGAACAGGGGTGGTATGACCGCCTTGGCCACCTCGCGGCCACGGCCGGGCCCATTTTCGACGGCGGCGGCCGTCGTCACCGGTGCCGACGTGGCCGGCATCGCCGGTTCCGGATCCGCGGCAGCGGACATCGCATGACCGGCGACGACGGCGGGTGGCGCCTCCTGCAACGGCGCTTCGACGGCTTTCAGCATGGCGACCGAGGGCATGGCATTACTCCTTTCCCCGCCGGATTCAGGCGGCATTGATCTTGAAAGAGGCGGCATACTTCCGGGGATCCTTGCCGTCCCAGGCGACACCGTCGATCAGCTTGTGGCTGCGCATGTCGCTCTTCGGCAGCCCCACGCCGACGGCCTCGGCCGCCTGCTTGTAGATATCGATGCGGTTCACCTTCTTCGCGACGGCCAGGTAGTCGGGGTCTTCCTTGAGGAGGCCCCAGCGCCGATGCTGGGTCATGAACCACATCCCGTCCGACAGGTAGGGGAAATTCACCGCGCCGTCGTTGAAGAACTTCATCTGGTTCTTGTCGTCCCAGCTCTTGCCGAGGCCGTTCTTGTAGCGGCCGAGCAGGCGTTCCTGGATCACGTCCATGTCCGTATTGACGTAGGACTTCTGGGCGATGGTCTCCGCCGTCTTGAAGATGTTGGACTTCGAGGCATCGATCCAGCGGCCGGCCTCGAGGACGGCCGCGGTCATGGCACGGGCCGTGTTCGGGTACTTCTGCACGAATTCGGCCGTGGTGCCGAGGACCTTCTCCGGATGGTCGACCCAGATGTCCTGGGTCGTGACGGCCGTGAAGCCGATGTTGTCCACGATGGCCCGGTTGTTCCAGGGTTCGCCGACACAGAAGCCGTCCATGTTGCCGACCCGCATGTTGGCGACCATCTGGGGCGGCGGCACCGTGATGACCTTGACATCCTTCATCGGGTTGATGCCGTTTGCCGCCAGCCAGTAGTAGAGCCACATGGCATGGGTCCCGGTGGGGAAGGTCTGGGCGAAGGTGTATTCCTTCTCCTTCTTCGCGATCAGCCTGGCCAGGCCGGCCCCGTCCGTGGCACCCTTGTCCTTGAGCTGGTTGGACAACGAGATGGCCTGCCCGTTGTTGTTGATCGTCATCAGGACGGCCATGTCCTTCTTCGGGCCACCGATGCCCAGTTGCACCCCGTAGACCAAGCCGTAAAGCACGTGGGCCGCGTCCAGTTCGCCGTTCACGAGCTTGTCCCGCACGGCCGCCCAAGACGCTTCCTTGGACGCGATGATCTTGATGCCGTACTTCTCGTCGAACTTGTTCACCGCGGCCATGACGACGGACGCGCAATCGGTCAGGGGAATGAAGCCGATGCGGACTTCCTTCTTTTCCGGGGCGTCCGACCCGGCCGCCCAGGCACCGCTTTTCACGCCGGGGGGAACCATGGCCGTCAGGCCAGCGCCGGCCACGAGGCCCGCGGCACCGCGCAGGAAATCGCGGCGGCCAGAATCGGCCGGCGAACACAGGGTCTTCTTGTCCATTTCACGCTCCAATCTCCGTCGAGGCAAAAAAAATCGGCGTCACCGCCCCGGAGGGACTCGTGGTTCCTCCGGGGCAGGACGCCGTTGTCCTGCACGCTGACCGCCCTTGGTCGTGCGTTGCCTCTCTCATTGCAACCGGCGTGCCAGCACCGGCGAAACGGCAATTAGATTCGTGCATTCAATCGCTTGCGGAACGATTTCGGGGCCGCGCGGAGAAATGCGGAGCGCACTATTGCGGTGCGACATGCGGCCGGCCCGCACCAATGAAACGCGAATCGCGGAATGACGGCCGACCCGCCACGGCATGCGGAAGCCGCAGGAATCAGGCCCGCGTCACAGCAGGAGGTTCGCCATCTCCATGACGTTCCGGGCCACCTCCGCCAAGGGCTGTCCCCGGTCCATGGCCAGTTTGCGCAGTGCCTTGTAGGCCTCTTCCTCGTCCATGCCGCGGGCCTTCATCAGGACACCCTTGGCGCGATCGATCACGATGCGGTCCGACAGCTTGCGGGCCGCGTCGTCGCGCTCCTTGCGCAGTTCCTGGTATTCCTCGAATCGCGCTATGGCCACCTGGATCACGGGCTGGATCCGCTTGGCGGCCAGGCCATCGACGATGTAGGCCGATACGCCCGCCTTCATCGCCTTGCGGATCAGTGCCGAATCGCCCTTGCGGGAGAACATGATGACGGGCCGCGGCATGGCCTCGTTGACCGCCGCCAGGTGTTCGAGGGTGTCCCGGGTCGGCGAATCCGTGCTGATCAGGATGATGTCGGGGCCGAGCGCCTCGACGCGGTCCGCCAGGTTGGTGGCCGAGGGCAGCAGCGCCGCCACCTGGTGACCGGCCAGGGCCAGGCCCGCGCAGATTTCGCCGGCGCGCGATTCGGATTCGTCAATGACCAGAACACTGAGCACGAGGGGCCCTCCGGGGTTCGGAGGTGCAAGATTCAGGCCAGGCAATCCACCAGGAGCACCGATACATCGTCGTGGGGAACGGAGCCGGCGAGATGGGCTTGCAGGGCACTTTGTACCGCCTCGAGTCTCCGGCCCGTCTCGGCCCCGGCAAGGGCGGCTTCCAGGCGCGCGCTGCCGAAGGCCTCGCCGCGTTCGTCGGTGGCCTCCACCAACCCGTCCGAATGGAGCACGAATTGCTGGCCGGCCTGCAGGAACACGGTTTCGGGGGGCCCGGACTCCACTTCGCCGATCCCCAGGGGGAGATGCTGCGACGCGAACCGTCGTGCGACGCGCCCATCCGGGTCGAGCAGCAACACGTCGGTCATTCCGGCCACCCAGACCTGGGCTTCGCGGGCGGCCGGGTCGATGCACAGCAGCGTCGCCGCGACGAAGCGTCCCTTGGGCACGGACTCGGCCACCTTGCGATCCAGTTCGGCCACCATCTCCGCGAGCACCATGCCGCGTGGTGCCATGCCGTAGAAGACAGCAATGGTGGGCAGCACGCTGATCGCCGCCGCCAGGCCGTGGCCTGTCGCGTCGGCGAGCATCGCGTACAGGCGGCCGTCCCGGGACCGCGCGGCGGCCACCACGTCGCCACTGAAATTGGCCGCAGGCAGCATCCATTGATGGATGGCCGGGTCCTCCAGTTCGCGACGCTCCACCTGCCGCTGCAGGATGGCATAAGCCAGGGCGTTTTCCTGTTCCTGGCGATCATAGTAGCCCTGCAACTGTTCCCGATAGCTGCGCTCGCGCTCCTCCGCGGCCATGCGCTCGGTGTTGTCGCGGATGATGCCCACGAAATTCCGCCCTTCAGCCTGATGCACCTCGCTGACGCTGAGGTCGATGGGAAAGGTGCTGCCGTCCTTGCGGCGGCCGGCAAGCTTCCTCCCGCGAACGCCGATGATGTGCGGCTGATTCGTGGCCAGGTATCGCCGGATGTACTCGTCGTGGGCGGATGCGTGGGGCTCCGGCATCAACATGCTGACGTTCTGGCCGACGATCTCCTCGAGGCCGTAGCCGAACATCGGCTCCGTGGCGGCATTGCAGTTCTGGATGATGCCCTTGTCGTCGATGACGATGAGCGCATCCATCAGGCTGTCGCCGATGACCTGCATGCGCCGGGCGTTCTCCTCCATGCGCCGGCGGAAGCGGACGGCCCGCGAGACGGAACGCAGCTTGGCATCCAGGATGGTGAAATTGATCGGCTTCGGCAGATAGTCGTCGCCGCCCGCCTCGAGGCCGGCGACGAGGTTTTCCTCCTTGTCGAGGGCGGAGAGGAAGACCACCGGTACCCAGCGCCGCGCCGAAACGGCCTTGATGCGCCGGGTGGCCTCGTAGCCGTCCATGACCGGCATCATCACGTCCATCAGCACGATGTCGGGCTGGTTCACGGCGAACTTCTCCACCGCCTCGGCGCCGTTCTCGGCCAGCATCACCTCGAACCCGAGCCGCAGCAGGAATACCTTGAGCACCTGCCGGTTGGCGGCTGAATCGTCCACCGCCAGCACCCGCAGCGTCGTGTCGTCGTCGCCGCGGTCCAGCGTGTCGCCAAACCCGCCCGGCATGGGGCGCCCGGTCACGGCGCGCCCACCAGCAGGTCCACCGTGGCGACGACCACGTTGCCCGGCGCCTGGTACTCGAGCGTGGAAAAGGCGAGGCGCCTTGCCATCGCAATGCCGCGACCGTTCGGGTCGGTGGCGCGCGCGGCGTCGAAATCGAGGTAGGCGTTCCAGTCGAACCCGGTTCCCTCGTCGATGACCGTGAAGACGATCTGCCCCGACCTCCTGTCGAAACTCACGCGCGCCCGACGGGCCCCCAATACGGGATCCGCGAGCCGCTTGGCAATCTCGGCCTCCCAGGCATCCTCCTTCTTGAGCCGCGTCTTGTCGCCGTAGGTGATGCCTAGATTGCCGTGCTCGACGGCATTGAAGAACAGTTCGGACAGTCCCATGGCCGCCAGGTCCCGTACCGGGCAGAGGGCGGCCAGGAGCCCCGCGACGGCCTCGGCCTCGGTCAAGGTGCGGAAGGCGAACTCGCCGCGCAAGGCCAGTCGCAGGGCGTCCGCATGCGCTTCGGCGAGGCGGACCACGCGGGCCTGTTCGGCCACGTCGGCCAGCGCGGCCCTGACGATGGCGGCCAGGGCCTCGGGCTCGTAGGGCTTGGTCAGATAGTAGTAGGCGCCGGCCTCGATTCCCTCGCGAACCTGGGCGGGGGCGGCGGCGGCGGTCTGCATGATCACCGGCATGGCCGAATACCGAGTGTCGGCCTTCATGCGGCGAAGGAGCTCGATGCCGCTCATGCCGGGCATCATCCTGTCCAGGATCGCCAGGTGGAAGGGATGTTCGCCGCTAGCCTCCAGCCGTTCCAGTGCGCTTTCCGCATTCGCGGCGAATTCGACACGGTAGCCCGGGTCGTCGAGGATCTCGCCGATGATCTCCAGATTGATCGGTTCGTCGTCGACGGCCAGGATGCGCCACGTTTCCTTGCTGCTCATGTCTTGGGTATCAGTACTTCGAAAAGTGCCCCGCCGGATTGCCGGTTGCTGGCCCGAATGATACCCCTATGGGCCAGGACGATTTCGCGGCAGATGGCCAGCCCCAGGCCCGTGCCACCGGCACCGGAGCGCGTGCGGGTACTCTGCACGAACTTGTCGAACACCGCCTCGAGCTCCGTGTCGGGGACGCCGACCCCCTCGTCCGCCACGGCGAGATAAAGGGCGGGAATGGTGCCCCGATCTCCGGCGCGGCGGCCGGCGGGCATCGCCTCCTCCCGCAGGGTCACCGTGATGTGTCCGCCCACCGGCGAGAACTTGATCGCGTTGGACAGCAGGTTGCCGATCACCTGGCCGACACGGCGGGCATCGATGGCCGCCGACGGTGACAGGGATTCCTGGCGCAATTGCAGGTGCAGGGCCTTGGCGTCGGACAGGGAGGCCATCTCATCCATGACCTGCCGGCAGATGGCCGCCACATCCGTCTGGTGCAGCTCGATCGGCATCTTGCCCGCCTCGAGCCGCGAAAGGTCCAGCAGGTCGTCGATCAGGGCCAGCAGGCGCTGTCCGCCCTCGATGATCTTCTGCAGGTAATTGGCCATGCGCTCGGTGGGGAGGCTGGCCACCTTGTCGCGTCCGAGACGCGCGAAGGACAGGATCGCGTGCATCGGCGTGCGCAACTCATGGGTCATGTTGGCCAGGAATTCCGACTTGGCCTGGTTGGCCGCCTCGGCGGACTCCTTGGCCAGCAACAGGTCGGCGGTCTTCTCCTGCACCAGCTCCGCCAGGTGGTCCCGGTGCCTGCGCACTTCCTCCTCGGCGTCTCTCCGGTCCGTGATGTCCTGGCCGACGCCCCGGTAACCGATGAATTCGCCGCCGTCGTCGAAGAGCGGCTCGCCGCTGACGCTGTACCAGCGCCACCGGCCCTCGAGGTCGCGGATCCGGTACTGGAAATCCCGGAACGGACGGCGGGCCTCGAGATCCGCCTTGTGGGCGATCCATTGCGCCTCGGACGCGTCGATGGGCAGTTCCCAGCGTGTCTTGCCGAGGGTCGCCGCCGAGGTGTAGCGGCCCTTCGCGACGCCCAGGGACATGGCGGTGAAGCGGTACTCGGCGTCCTGTTCCCAGAACCAGTCGGAGGACAGTTCCGTGAGGCTGCGGAAGCGTGCCTCGCTCACCGCCAGGTCCTGCAGGGCCTTGCGACGGTCCGTCACGTCCACCCCCATGGCGAACAATTCGGTGACCGTGCCGCCGCGGGTGACCGGGAAGATCGCCCCGAGCACCCACACCGTCCTGCCGCCCGGGACCGAGACGAGGAATTCGCCGGTCGTGGTGGCCTCGCCCTTCTCCACGACGCCACGGCACAGGTCCGCGAAGCCGCCCTCGCCGGACTGGACGACCAGGAAGTCGCCGGCCGGCTGGCCCAGCACGTCGGCAGCCGATCGGCCGAACAGTTCGGTCGCCGCGCGGTTCCAAAGGGTGACGGCGCCATCACGGGATACCCCCACGATGGCCACGAGGGGCGTCGTTTCGATGGCCGCTTCGAATCGGGCGGCCGCACTGCGCAGGTCGGTCACGTCATGATAGACGCCGACCACCAGGGGCTCGCCATCGGGTCCCTGCGCCGCGACTTTCTGGACCACGATGTGGCGAACCCCCCGCTGCGCGTCCGGCCACAATTCCTCCAATGTCCGCGACTGACCGTCCGCGAACACCCGGTCGTCGACGGCGATCGCGCGGTCCGCCACGTCTGACGGGAAGAAGTCATGGGCACGGCGACCGATCACCTGCTCGACCGGCAGACCGACCCAGTCGGCGTAGGCCTGATTCACGATCACGTAGCGCTGGTCCCGCGACTTGACGATTACGGGATCGGGAATCCGGTCGAGGATGTTGCGCAGAAAGGCCCGATACCGGGCCAAGCGGTCCTCTTCGCTGCGCGCCTCCGTGATGTCCGTGACCGTCCCGACCATGCGGACCGGCCGTCCGGCCGCGTCCCGCTGGGCGATGCCGCGGGAGCGCAGCCAGCGCCATTCGCCATCCGCCCGGCGGACCCGGAACTCCACCGCGTAGGGTTTCCCGTCGCGCAGGTGGGCCTCCAAGGGGGCCCGGTGGGCTGGCCGGTCCTCCGGATGGATCAATTCCTGCGGGTCGATTCGGCCGTCGGCGGTGGCGCCGGGCGGAAAGCCGAGAAGCGCATCGACCCTCGCCGACCCGAGTGGGCGGCCGGCGACGAGGTCCCGCTCCCAGACGGCATCGGCAGAAACCTCGGCCGCCAGGGCGAAGCGCTCCTCGCTCGCCCGCAACCGTGATGTGGCCCTCTGCACGGCCCGTTCGGCACGCCTTCCGGTGCTCGCCAGGTAATAGACGAACAGGGCCAGGACCACGGTCAGTGTTCCCCCGAACCCCATGGTGAGCCGGCCTGCTCCCGGCATCAAACCCCGCTCGACCGCAGCGGTCGAACGAAATTCGAGCTTGAGCAGTCGGCCGCCGAAGGAAATCACCTCGTCGGCCGTCAGGCGGGAACGCTCGGGCAAGGCGGAATCGCTGGCGAACCAGGGGGGCTCCTGGGTCTCCAGATCCACGATGCGCAGGTGGGCTCCCGCCAGACCGTCCGACACCGAGGCGGCGACTTCATCCATCCGGAACACGGCGCCGACGTGGCCCAGGACGGACTGACGCCGGGCCACCGCGTCGGCCGGAGCCGTGCCGGCGAATACCGGCAGGTACATGACCACCGCCCCCCGCCCATGCCCCGGGGGGTCCGTCGCGGCGACCAGCGGGGCCGTCATCGCCACGCGCCCCTCGGTGATGGCCCTGTCCATTGCGGCACGCCTGACCGGGTCGGAAAGGGCATCGAATCCGAGAGCGCGGGCCCTGGCTTCTTCGGCACCCGCGATGTAGGCCACCGGCTGCACCTCCCCGGTGCCCGGGGCGGGATGGATGCCGTAGGTGGGATCCACTTCGCGACGCATGCGGGCAACGAAGTCGGCGCGGTCGGCCTCCGGCACCCGGGGGAGCCAAAGCACCGCCACAAGACCCGGCGGGCGCAACTGGCCCAGCAAGGCCGGCACGAAGGTGTCGAAGGCACCTCGATCCAGGCCCCGCCGGGCACGGTGCAGGGAGGAAAGCGCGGCCATCGCACTGGTGGAGTCGCGCAACCTGTCCAGGACCTTGCCGGCGTATTCGCTGGCCAAGGCCGCAAAATGCGCCTGGGCGCGGGCCTGTTCCAGGCTCTCTTCCAGAGCGCTCAGATGGAAGGTGGCGAGCGCCCCCGCCAACGCTGCCGCCGCCGCCAGGAGCCAGGGCGGCAGCACGCCGACCAGTGCCCAACCGGCGGTCCGACGAGGCGGCTCCTTCACGGCAACGCGATCTGGAGCCACGGCCTCGTGGACCTGCCGACCCGGACGGCCTCGACTATAGGCCGCGAATCAGGTTTCGGAATCCAGGAAGCTGCGCAACTTCTCCGACCGGCTCGGATGACGCAGCTTGCGCAGGGCCTTCGCCTCGATCTGGCGGATGCGTTCCCGGGTGACGTCGAACTGCTTGCCGACTTCCTCCAGGGTGTGGTCCGTATTCATCTCGATGCCGAACCGCATGCGCAGCACCTTGGCTTCCCGCGGCGTCAGGGAATCCAGCACCTCCTTCGTCACCTCGCGCAGGCTGGCGAAGAGCGCCGCATCGGCCGGGGCCAGCGTGGACTGGTCCTCGATGAAGTCGCCCAGGTGCGAATCGTCGTCGTCGCCGATGGGCGTCTCCATGGAAATGGGCTCCTTGGAGATCTTCAGGATCTTGCGGATCTTCTCCTCGGGCATTTCCATCTTGACGGCCAGCGTCGCGGGATCGGGCTCGGTGCCCGTTTCCTGCAGGATCTGGCGGCTGATCCGGTTCATCTTGTTGATCGTCTCGATCATGTGCACCGGAATCCGGATCGTGCGCGCCTGATCGGCGATGGAACGGGTGATGGCCTGGCGGATCCACCAGGTGGCGTAGGTGGAAAACTTGTAGCCGCGGCGATACTCGAACTTGTCCACCGCCTTCATGAGGCCGATGTTCCCTTCCTGGATCAGGTCCAGGAACTGCAGGCCGCGGTTCGTGTATTTCTTGGCGATGGAGATCACGAGGCGCAGGTTCGCCTCGGTCATTTCCCGCTTCGCACGGCGGGCCTTCGCCTCGCCGGTGGACATCTGCTTGTTGATCTCCTTCAACTCGCGCAACGGAATCCCGATGCGCTCCTGCAGATCGATCAGTTTCTGCTGCTCCTCCAGGATCGCCGGGGCCGCCCGCATCAGCTGGGCGGCGTAGGGCTTGCTCGCCTGGACCTCGCCCTTCAACCATTCGAGGTTGGTTTCGTTGCCCGGGAACACCTTGATGAAATGGACGCGCGGCATATGGGCCTTGTCCACGCAGAGGTGCAGGATCTTGCGCTCGTGGCCGCGGGCCGCCTCCACCATGCCGCGCACCGAGTCGCACAGGCGCTCGATGGTGCGGGCCGTGAAGCGGATGTTCATCAGCTCGTCGGAGATCTGCTTCTGCAGCTTCAGGTAGGTCTTGTCCTGGGAGCCCTTCTTGGCCAGGATGGACTGGACCTTGGCGTGGTACTGCTGGATCGTGCCGAAGCGGTCCAGCGCATCCTGCTTGAGCTGAAGCAGGGAGGCCGAGACTGCCGCGCCGCCGTCGTCCTCGTCCGCTTCCTCGTCCTCGTCCTCGACGTCCAGGTCCTCCGCCTCGGCCATCGCCTCCAGGTCCTCCTCGGCGGCATTCGGATCGATGAGGCCGTCGACGAGTTCGTCGACGCGCATCTCTTCCCGGCTCACCTTCTCGGCCAGTTCCAGAATCTCGGCGATGGTGGTGGGGCAGGCCGAGATGGCCTGGATCATGTGCTTGAGGCCGTCCTCGATGCGCTTCGCGATCTCGATCTCGCCCTCGCGCGTCAGCAGTTCCACGGAGCCCATCTCGCGCATGTACATGCGCACGGGATCGGTCGTACGGCCGAATTCGGAATCCACGGTGGAAAGGGCCTGTTCGGCCTCTTCCTCGACCTCCTCCTCGTCCACGGGCGCCGGGGCAGCCTCGTTGAGCAGCATCTCCTCCGCGGCGGGGGCCTCGTCGAAGACCTGTATGCCCATGTCGTTGAACGTGGAGATGATCGACTCGATCTGCTCCGCGTCCACCAGGTCGTCAGGGAGGTGGTCGTTGATCTCGCCATAGGTCAGGAAGCCGCGCTCCTTGCCGAGCGTGATCAGGCTCTTGAGTCGCGTGCGCCGCTGCTCGACGTCCTGGGGGGCGCCCGGCTGGGTGCCGGCTGCCGCCGCACGGGCTGCCGCGGCCTCCTTGGCCTTGCCACCATCGCGTGCGCGCGCAGGGGTCTTGGGTGCAACAGGTTTGGGCGCAGGTTCGGGTGCAGAAGGTTTGGCCGTAGACGTTGCGACGACGGCCTTGTCCTCCGCGGCCTTCGCCTTGAGCATCTTGTCCTGCGCAGGAGCCTGTCCTGCTCCCTGCACCGCCTTCTCTTGCCCAGCTTTTCCCT
>DAOLKI010000035.1:0-11792 GCA_035331665.1 Rhodocyclaceae bacterium | reverse complement strand
GAATCCTTGCCCACCGGGATCGAGATGCCCAGCGCCGGGCAGAACTCCAGACCGACGGCCTTGACGGTGTCGAACAGGGCGGCATCCTCGTGCCCGTGGCCGGCCGCCGCCATCCAGTTGGCGGACAGTTTCACGCGCGACAGGTCGCCGATGCTGGCGGCCGCCAGGTTGGTGATCGCCTCTCCCACCGCCATGCGGCCTGAGGCCGGACCGTCGAGGAGCGCGACGGGCGTACGCTCACCCATGGCGAAGCACTCGCCCAGCAGGGTGTCGTAACCCATCGCGGTGACGGCCACATCGGCCACCGGCGCCTGCCAGGGTCCCACCATCTGGTCCCGGGCAGTGAGCCCGCCGACCGTCCGGTCGCCGATGGTGATCAGGAAGCTCTTCGAGGCCACGGCGGGAAGGCGCAGGATGCGGAATGCCGCCTCCTTGAGGTCGATCTCGGCCACCTCGAGGGGTGGCACCGCCCGTACGATGCGCTTTGCATCGCGGTGCATGCGCGGCGGCTTGCCGAGCAGCACCTCCATCGGCATATCCACCGGAGCGTTGCCGAACTGTGGGTCGCGCACGACGAGCTGGCCGTCGGCCGTGGCCACGCCGAGGACGGCGAAGGGACAGCGTTCCCGCTCGCATAGGGCACGGAATTCCTCCAGGCGGTCGGGCGCGATGGCAAGCACGTAACGCTCCTGGGCCTCGTTGCACCAGATCTCCCGCGGCGACATCCCGGACTCTTCCGAAGGCACGGCGCGCAGGTCGAAATCGGCACCGCAGCCAGCCCCGTGGGCCAGTTCCGGCATCGCATTCGACAGGCCCCCGGCACCCACGTCGTGGATGGCCAGGATGGGATTGGCATCGCCCATCTGCCAGGAGCGGTCGATGACCTCCTGGGCCCGGCGCTGCATCTCCGGGTTGCCCCGCTGCACGGACGCGAAGTCCAGGTCCGCGGTGTTCGTGCCCGTGGTCATGGACGACGCTGCACCGCCGCCGAGCCCGATCAGCATGCCGGGCCCGCCCAACTGGATCAGCAGCGTCCCGGGGCCGAACTCGACCTTGAACGCATGACGCGCCGAGATGTTGCCGATACCGCCCGCGATCATGATGGGCTTGTGGTAACCGCGCATCTCGCCCGCGAAGGACTGCTCGAAGGTCCGGAAGTAGCCGGCGAGGTTGGGCCGTCCGAACTCGTTGTTGAAGGCGGCCGCCCCAATGGGGCCCTCGATCATGATTTCGAGCGCCGAGGCGATGCGCGAGGGCCGGCCGTAGGTTGATTCCCAGGGCTGTCCATGACCGGGTATGCGCAGGTCGGACACCGAGAATCCGCACAGGCCGGCCTTCGGCTTGGAACCTCTTCCCGTGGCGCCCTCGTCCCGGATCTCGCCGCCGGAGCCCGTGGCCGCGCCCGGGAAGGGCGAGATGGCGGTCGGGTGGTTGTGGGTCTCCACCTTGGCCAGGATGTGGGTGGTCTCGCGGACGTAGCCGTAACCGCCGTCGGGTCCCGGGACGAACCGACCGATCTCCGCCCCCTCGATGACGGATGCGTTGTCCGAGTAGGCGACCACGGTGCCTTCGGGATGTGCCTTGTGACTCTCCCGGATCATTCCGAACAGGGACAGAGGCTGGTCTTCGCCGTCCACCGTCCATGAGGCATTGAAGATCTTGTGCCGGCAGTGTTCCGAGTTGGCCTGGGCGAACATCATCAGTTCCGCATCGGTGGGATTGCGCCCGGCCCGGCCGAAGTTCTCGACGAGGTAATCGATCTCGTCGTCCGACAGGGCCAGGCCCAGTTCCCTGTTCGCCGTCGCTAGGGCAGCCCGCCCGCCGGCCAGCACGTCCACGGTGGTCACCGGCTGGGGCGGGACGTGGCGGAACAACCGCTCCGCCTCGGCCACGGAGTCCAACACGGACTCGGTCATCCTGTCGTGCAGGCGTGCGGCCAGGGCCTGGCGATCGATGCCTCGGCCCTCGGCATGAAAAGCGACGCCGCGCTCGATGCGCAGAATCGCCGTGAAGCCGCAGTTGCGGGCGATGTCGGTAGCCTTCGACGACCAGGGCGAGATGGTGCCCAGGCGGGGCGTGACCAGCAACAACTCGCCCTTCGGCGCCGGGGGGAGTTGGGCGGGTATCCCGAGCAGGTTCTTCAGGCGGTCCAGCATGCCGTTGTCCGGCATTTCCGCCACCTCGACGAAATACCAGCATTCGGCGGCCAGGCCGGCGAGGCCCGGCAAGACTTCGCAGGCACGGGCGCGCAAACGATCGAGTCGCGACACGGAAAAGGCGGGGGCACCGCGCAGGGAAAGCATCTGAGGCATGGCAGGGACGACGGCGGGCAAGGAGGGGCGCGCGGATTATACCGCCCGGGCTTTTGCCGCCCGGGCGCGTCCAGACCGCGCCCGCGCGTTCCGGAACACCGCAAAATGGTCGGTGGGGCCGAATACCTCTCCGCAAACAGGGGAGTTGACATGATAATGAGAATGTTTATCATTTGCGTGAGCGCCCTCCCCTTCACGCGAGCGAACCGATGCGAATTCCTGCCCTGACCCTTCTTCTCATCCTGTCAATCCCCGGTTTCGCGCCCGCCCCGGTGTCGGCGGCGGACCACGAGGCCCGCCTGCTGATCCGCGACCATCGATTCGAGCCGGCGGAGTTGAAAGTCCCTGCGAACGCAAAGGTTCGCCTGGTGGTAAGGAACGAGGACACGACACCGGAGGAGTTCGAAAGTCATGAACTCAACCGGGAAAAGGTGATTCCGGGCAAGAGCCAGGCGGTCATCTTCGTCGGCCCCCTGGCCCCGGGGCGTTATCCCTTCTTCGGGGAGTTCCACGAGGCCACGGCCCGTGGCGTCCTCGTCGCCGAGTAAGGAGGGCCGGTCATGCTCGGCGCCGCCGTCATCGTCTTTCGCGAAACCCTCGAGGCCGCGTTGATCATCGGCATCCTGGCGGCGGCCACCGCCGGTACCCCCCATCGGGCCAAATGGCTTTCCGGAGGCGTCGCGGCCGGCATCCTGGGTGCCGTCATGCTGGCGCTGGGCGCCGAGCAGATCGGCGAGGTGGCGGACGGAATCGGCCAGGAGCTGATGAACGCCGGTATTCTGGGCATTGCCGTAGCGATGCTCGCCTGGCACAACATCTGGATGAGCCGCCACGGCGCGCAACTGGCCCGGGAGGCCAAACAACTCGGCCGCGATGTCAAATCCGGCGCCACGGACATGGCGTCCGTGGCGGTGGTGGTCGCCATGGCCGTGCTGCGCGAGGGATCGGAAACGGTCCTCTTCCTTTACGGGCTCATCGCCGGCAGCGAGACGACCGTTGCATCCACCCTTGCGGGGACCGCGCTGGGGATCGGTGCCGGGGCCTTCGCCGGCGTCGCCCTTTACGCCGGATTCGTGCGCATACCGGCCAGGTGGTTCTTCTCCGCGACCAGCGCCCTGATCCTCCTGCTCGCTGCCGCCATGGCCGGACAGATGGCCCGCTTCCTGGTGCAGGCGGGATTGCTGCCCAGCCTGGCGACCCCGCTGTGGGACAGTTCCGCGCTGCTCCCGACGCAGTCGCCGGTGGGAGCGGTCCTGCACGTGCTGGTCGGATACGAAGCGACGCCCTCGGGCATGCAGGTCACGTTCTACTCCGCCGTCTTGGTCGCAATTCTCCTCGGCATGCGCTGGGCACAAAGGCTGCCGGTTTCCCCCCGCCCCTCCTCCTGAAAGGACACACCATGAATCCGCGTGCGGTCATCGTCGCCGCAGGGACCCTCCTTGCCTGCCAATCCGTCCTCGCCGGGCCGGCCGATTACGTCTTCACCCCCGCCGTCGAGTACGGCGAAAAGGAGATCGACTTCAAGTACGGGTCCGCGCGACCGGACGGAGGCGGGCCCCGGGCATCGGCCTGGAGCCTGGGATTGGGCTACGGCGCCAAGGAATGGTGGTTCACCGAGTTCTATCTCAAGTACGCCCGCGTCTCGCCGGACGGCACCAAATTCGACGCCTGGGAGTGGGAGAACAAGTTCCAGCTCACGGAGACCGGCCGGTATCCGATCGACGTGGGTCTGATCCTCGAACTCGAACGGCCGAAGGACCGTACGGAAGGCTGGGAAGTGGTCTTCGGTCCGCTGTTCCAGACCGAGTTCGGCAAGTTCCAACTGAACGGCAACGTGTTATTCGAACGCCATTTCCGGGCTGCAGCCGGCGGGGAAACCGAGTTGCTCTACCAGTGGCAGGCCAAGTACCGCTGGCGCCCGGCCCTCGAATTCGGCCTGCAGGGCTTCGGGGCAATGGGGAAATGGGACCACTGGGAACCGCGCGAGGAGCGCAGCCATCAGGTGGGGCCAGCGATCTTCGGCAAGGTGTCCCTGGGCGGCCGGCAGGCCGTCAAATACAACGCGGCCTACCTGCTCGGCACCTCCAGGGCAGCGCCGGACCGGGCCTTCCGGATGCAGGTCGAACTGGAGTTCTGAAACGAGTGACAGCGTCCGGGGCCGCGCGGCGGGCCCCCAGGGCCTGTTCTCATTCGGGCGACTTGTGCGCCGACGGAATCGGAACAGACCCTAAGGTCGGAAAGGGTTAGACTCGCGCCTCCGCGGGGATGCCCGCCATGCCGACCGTTTCCATGCCGGGTCTGCTCCGGAGTCTTCAGCGCCACCTGCTTGCCGATACGCCTCCCCTGTCGGCGCGGGAACGTGCGCGCAGCGCGGTGGCGGCCCTGGCCGGCCTGCTCCTCGCTTCCGGAATCCTGGCGGTCCTGCCGGTCGATTCCGGCGTCCGCGCTCTGGTCGCGCCGATCGGCGCCACGTCGGTCATCCTGTTTTCCCTGCCCCACAGCCCGCTGGGCCAGCCTTGGCCGGTGGCCGGCGGATTGCTTTTGTCCGCCGCGATCGGTCTCGCCTGCGGTACGTGGATCGCACCCGCCTGGCTCGCGCCGCCTGTCGCGGTCGCCCTCGCCATCTGGGTCATGAATGCCCTGCGCTGCCTGCATCCGCCGGGCGGCGCGCTGGCCCTGGGTATGGCCCTCGTCCCGACGGCCGGGTGGGCCGGACTGGCGGCGGCCGCGTTGAACGTCGGCGCGATCCTGGTCGCCGTCCTGCTGGTGAACAATCTGGTGCCGGGCCGACGCTATCCCCACGGAGCTCCGGCAACGGTGGCCGATCCCCTGCCGCCACCGGAACGGGCGGGTGTCGAGCACGAGGACCTGCAGTTCGCGCTGGCGCGCATGGACAGTTTTCTGGATATCAGCGAAGAAGATCTGGTGGCCGTCTATAACCTCGCCCTCGGCCATGCTTTCGAACGCCACGTCACCCTGACCTGCGGAGAGATCATGACGACGCCGCCCGTGTGCGTGGAATTTGGCACCGGTTTGCGGGAAGCGTGGCGGATCCTGCGCGAAAATCATGTGAAGGCCCTCCCCGTCGTCGACCGCGGCCGCCGCGTGATCGGTTTGTTGACCCTGGAGGATTTCCTCCGCCACGTGACCCCCGCGGAATCGAACATGGTGGACCAGCTGCGCGCTTTCCTGAGCCCCAGCGGGACGTCCCACTCCAGCAGGCCCGAGACGGTGGGCCAGGTGATGAGCGAGCGTTTCCTGACCGCCCTGACCACGGATGGCATCGGAAAGGTGGCCTCGCTCCTGGCCGCAAGGGGCCATCAGCAGGCCATTCCCATTGTGGACCCCCAGGACCGCATCGCGGGCATTCTCAGCCAGACCGATCTGCTGGTCCTGCTGTACCATCGCCGCGCCACCGGGCTGGCGTCGCCACGGCCGGCCTGACCCACATTGAAATCCGGCGCCGGAATCGCATGTAACAGGTATTCGAAGGAGAAAGCGATGCCCCCCATTTCCTATGACGTGACCATCGAGAATTTCGAAGAAAGGGTGATCGAAGCTTCGCGGGAGGTGCCGGTGGTGGTGGACTTTTGGGCCGAATGGTGCCAGCCGTGCCGGATCCTGAAACCCATCCTGGAAAGACTGGCGACGGAATTCGGGGGGCGATTCCGGTTGGCCAAGATCGATTCGGATCGGAACCCGGAGTTGGCCGCCCAGTTCGGCGTGCGTGGGATACCGGCGGTCAAGGCGGTACTGAATGGCCGGATCGTGGATGAGTTCACCGGCGCCCTCCCGGAAGCGCAGGTGCGGGAATTCCTGGCCCGCATCCTGCCATCGCCCGCGGAGCCGCTCCGGCTCAAGGCCTTTGCGGCCTGGGACCAAGGTGACCTGGCGGAGGCCCGGGCTCTCCTGCAGGAGGCCATCACGACCGACGCGGGCCTCGAGTCGGCCAAACTGGACCTGGCGGAACTGGACCTGGAAGTCGGCGACCATGCCCAGGCGAAGGAACTGCTGGACGCAATCGCCGATGACGTGCGCGACCGCGAGCGCCACTCGGCGCTCATGGCCCGTGTCGCGCTCAACGCGGCCGGAGGCGGGGAAGATCCGGCGCGGCTCGCAGCCGAACTGCAAACCCGCGCGGACGACCTCGATCTGCGCCTGCGCCTGGCCAATGCATTGGCGCTGGCCGGCGATTACCGGCATGCCCTCGCGGAGATGATGGAGATCGTCCGCCGCGACCGGCGCTGGAACGATGCGGCCGGTCGCAAGGCAATGATCAACCTGTTCAACCTGCTCGGACCCCAGGCCCAATACGAGGACCTGGTGCGGGAATTCCGGGTCGCCCTCGCGCGGACTCTCAACTGACCGGGATCCGGCGACCGCGAACGGCCCGTCCACCCCGGGCGGGCCGCGGGTATAGAATCGCGTTGAACGGCTGCCCGATGGCAGCGACATAATCCCGGAGGGATTTTCTTGGGTCGCATCCTGTTCCTGCTGGTTCTCGTGGCCTGTTTCGAGGCATCGGCCGCGGAGCAAGCGCGGCCGCTTTACTTCGGCGTGCTGAATCAGCAAAGCCCGGCGCGGACCGCCGAGCGCTGGAACCCCATTCTGGCCTACCTCGCCGAGGCGACGGGTTTGCGCTTCCAGTTGCGCATGGGGGCTACGGTCCGGGAAACGGATGCCATGATGGGCCGTGGCGAATTCGATTTCCTGTTCTCCAATCACAACTTCCGCCGCGAATTCGACGGACAGTACCGGGTCCTCGCGCGCTGGGCGGGAAGCCCGGTCTACGGGGTCATTGCCGTGCGCGAGGGCAGCGCAGCGACGAGCCTGGCGAATTTGGAGGGCCGACGGGTGGCCTTTCCATCCCGGGAGGCCTTCGTGGCCTATGCGGTCCCCATGGAGGCGCTGCGTTCGGCACGGGTACGTGTGGACGTGGTGACGGCCGGCAGTCAGGAAGGGGCGTTGACCCAATTGCAGGCGAAGCAGGTGGACGCGGCCGCCGTCAATTCCCGCTTCCTGACCCGGTTCGCCGCCCAGACCGGATTGCGGTACCGGGAGATCTACGTATCGGAGGCCTATGCGGAAATGCCGGTCGTCGTCCATCCCCGCGTGTCGCGCGAACACGCCGATATGGTGCGCCGGGCACTGCTCGCGATGGCGGACGACCCCAGGGCGGCGGCGGCGCGCGAGGCCGCCGGCTCCAAGGGTTTCCACCCCGCCGACGAGCGCGATTACGACAACGTGCGGCGCGTCTACGCCAGGTCCCGGGAATGAGACTCGGTCTGCAGGCCCGCCTCCTTGCCCTGATCGCGATCGTGGTCGGCGTCGTCTTGCTCCTCGGCCTGGGCGCGGTGATCCGGGACCAGGCCCGATTCGAACGCCGGTACTTCCATGAACAGGGCCGGACCGTCGTCGAAGCGCTCGTCCCGTCGCTGCGCAACGCCCTCGTGGTCGGCGACCTGGCCACCGTCCAGGAATCCTTCGATGCGGTGGTGGAACAGCGGGCCTTGCGCGCCTTGGCGCTCCTGGATCCGCGGACCCGGGAAACCATCATCCGGGCGACGGACCCGCCCGGCCCCCCGGGCGAACCGGCACCGGCCTGGTTCCGGGATCTGCTGGACAACGTGGACGTGGTCGAGGAATCGGCCGTCCAGGTCGGCGGCGCCACTTACGGCATCCTGCGCGTAGAGATGTCCGGCGAAGCCTTGCTGCGCCACCTGTGGGTCGAGGCGACGGATTTCGTCGTCATAGGTGTTGTGGTCCTGGGCTGCATCGTATTGATCGTGGGCCTTTTCCTCCGGCAAGGGCTGGGCCCCCTGGGATTGCTCGTCGAGGGTGCCGGGCGGCTGGCCGCCGGCGACCTGACCCATCGCATCGGTCCGACGAACGTCGCGGAGTTTTCCAAGGTGGCCGCGGCCTTCGACCGGATGGCGGAGGCCGCGCAGGAACGCGAAGCGGAACTCTTGCGGGCCAGGTCCGCCGCCGAGGAAGGCGCCCGGACGAAAGCCTCCTTCGTCGCGGCCATGGGGCACCAGATTCGCACGCCCCTGCACGGAATCATCGGCATGACGGAACTCGCCCTGTCCACGGAACCCTCCGCGGAGCAACGCCATTACCTGGAACTGATCCGGGCCTCGGCCGACAATCTGCTTGTCGGTATCAACGAGATCCTCGATTTCTCGCGGCTGGAATCCGGCCAGCTCACGCTGGACCGGGTGGCCTTCCCCTTGCGGGAAACCGTCGATGCGGCCCTTGCCGCATGCGTCACCGCCGCCAGCGCGAAGGGATTGGAACTGCGCAGTGATGTGGATCCGGGGATTCCGGCGCTGGTGACGGGCGATCCGGTGCGCCTGCGCCAGGTTCTGGCGCACCTCGTGGAAAACGGGATCCGCTTCACCGCCCAGGGACGGATCCAGGTCAACGTGGATGCCGTCCCGGGCCGGGACGACGGGGGACTCCGCTTCGCCGTGGCGGACACCGGCCTGGCCATCCCCAGCGACAAACTCGCCCTGGTATTCGAACCCTTCGCCGAGCCCGCGGGCGTGAGCGCCGGGAGGCATGGGGCCGGCGGGCTCGCGCTTGCCATTTCGCATCGCCTCGTGCGCAAGATGGGTGGCGAACTGAGCGTTGCCAATGGCCGGGAGTCGGGCTGCGTGTTCAGTTTCGTGCTGCCTCTGCCGGCGGCCGCGGGCGACGAGGCGGCAAATCGGCCCCCGTTGGCGGCGGATCCCGGCACGCTTGCCGGCACCGGGCATCGCGTTCTGGTGGTGGAAGACACCCCCATCACCCAGACGCTGATCATGACGTTGCTGCGCCGGCGGGGTTATCGGCCGACGCTTGCGGTCAACGGCGCCGAGGCCGTGGCCGCCTGCCGCAAGGAGGTCTACGACCTGATCCTCATGGACCTGCAGATGCCGGTCCTGGACGGACTCTCGGCCACCGCGCGCATCCGCGAGTGGGAGGCCGACCTGGGGCGCCGCACGCCCATCATCGCCATCACGGCCAACGCCTTCGAGGAAGACCGGCGACGGTGCGAACAGGCCGGCATGGACGATTTCATCGCCAAGCCGTTCAAAGCGCAGATTTTCTACGATACCCTCGATCGTTACCTGAAAGCCGCCGCCTGACGGCTCGCGCCGCCTGCCTGCGCCGGGCCTTGCGGGCCGTCACTTGGTGGGGTATCGTGCGCGCCCTCCGCAGGAAAGTCGTCGAAGGACCCCATGCTTCCCCCCATCGAAAATCGCATCGCCGAAGAACTCGGCGTCCGTTCCGCCCAGGTCGCCGCTGCCGTGCAACTCCTCGACGAAGGGGCCACCGTGCCCTTTGTCGCGCGATACCGCAAGGAGGCCACGGGCGGCCTCGACGACACCCAGCTGCGCACTCTGGAGGAAAGACTGGGCTACCTGCGGGAACTCGAGGAACGCCGCGCCGCCGTCCTGGTTTCCATCGCGGAACAGGGCAAGCTCACGCCGGAGTTGCGGATAGACGTGGAGAATGCCGACACGAAACAGCGGCTCGAGGACCTCTACCTGCCCTACAAGCCGAAGCGGCGGACCAAGGCGCAGATTGCCCGCGAAGCGGGTCTGGAACCGCTCGCCGAGGCCCTGCTGGCCGACCCGTCACTGGTCCCGGAAGTGGAGGCTGCGAAGTACGTGAATCCGTCCCAGGATCCGCCCGAGAAGCACGTGCCCGATGTCAAGGCCGCCCTGGACGGAGCACGCCAGGTGCTGATGGAGCGCTTCGCCGAGGATGCGGCCCTGTTGGAGAAGTTGCGCGCGCGGCTGCACGACGAGGCACTGCTCGTCTCGGCGGTCGTGCAAGGCAGGGAACAGGACGGGGCCAAATTCCGCGACTGGTTCGATTTCCGGGAGGCGGCTGCAGACATGCCCTCCCACCGGGCCCTGGCCCTGTTGCGGGGCCGCAACGAGGGTGTCTTGCGCCTGGCGCTCAAGACCGCCCCGGAACTCGCGGACCCTCCCCGTCCGTCGCCTTGCGAAGGCATGGTTGCAAGCCATTTCGGCCTGCGGGACCAGGGACGCCCGGCCGACCGCTGGCTCCTGGAGACGGCGCGCTGGGCCTGGATGGTCAAGCTTTCGCTGCACCTGGAACTGGAAATCATGAACGCCCTGCGCGAGCGCGCCGAGGACGAGGCAATCCGCGTCTTCGCCAGGAACCTGCATGACCTGCTGCTTGCCGCACCGGCCGGTCCGCGTCCCGTGCTGGGCCTGGACCCGGGCCTGCGTACGGGGGTCAAGGTGGCGGTCGTGGACCGCACCGGCAAGCTGCTCGACACCGCAACCGTCTTTCCTCACGAGCCGCGGCGGGATTGGGAAGGCAGCCTCGCCGCCCTGCGCAAGCTATGCCATGGACATGACGTGGAACTGGTCGCCATCGGCAACGGAACCGCGAGCCGCGAGACCGACAGGCTCGCCGCGGACCTGATCCGGCGCCACCCGGAGCTTGGTCTCACCAAGGTCGTCGTCTCCGAAGCCGGTGCCTCCGTCTATTCGGCCTCCGAGCTGGCGGCGCGGGAATTTCCGGCCCTCGACGTGTCCTTGCGGGGAGCGGTCTCCATCGCCCGCCGGCTGCAGGATCCGCTCGCGGAACTGGTCAAGATCGATCCCAAGAGCATCGGGGTCGGACAGTACCAGCACGACGTGAACCAGTCCCGGCTGGCCCGGTCCCTGGATGCCGTGGTGGAAGACTGCGTCAACTCGGTGGGTGTCGACGTGAATACCGCCTCCGTCCCGCTGCTCACCCGCATCTCGGGGCTCAACGCGACGCTGGCGGCGAACATCGTCGCATGGCGCGACCAGCATGGGGCCTTCCGAAGTCGTGCCCAGTTGCGCGAGGTGCCCCGCCTCGGAGAGAAGACGTTTGAGCAGGCCGCCGGCTTCCTGCGCATCATGGACGGGGACAATCCCCTGGACGCCTCGGCCGTGCACCCCGAAGCCTATCCGGTCGTGCAGCGCATCCTGGCCGACTTGAAGAAGGGCGTGAAGGAGGTGATCGGCGACGGGCGCACCGTCCGGTCCGTGAGCGCGGAGAAGTTCACCGACGAGAAGTTCGGCCTGCCCACGGTCCGGGACATCCTGAAGGAATTGGAGAAGCCGGGGCGCGACCCCCGGCCGGAATTCCGCACCGCGGCGTTGCGCGAGGGCATCGAGGACCTGAAGGACCTGCAGCCCGGGATGGTCCTGGAAGGCACCGTGACCAACGTGACCAACTTCGGCGCCTTCGTGGATGTGGGCGTGCACCAGGATGGCCTGGTCCACGTCTCCGCGCTTTCCAGCCGCTTCGTCAAGGATCCCCACAGCGTCGTCAAGGCAGGCGACGTGGTGAAGGTCAAGGTGCTCGAGGTGGACCTGCCGCGCAAGCGCATCGCGCTCAGCATGCGGCTGTCCGACGACGCCCCGGCGCGCACGCCCGGCGTGGCCCCGGTCGGAACGCGCGATGCCCGGCCCGCGCCCCGGCGCG
>DAOLKI010000034.1:0-11834 GCA_035331665.1 Rhodocyclaceae bacterium | reverse complement strand
CCCCGTGCTCGGCGGCGAGCCGGGACATGACCGTGAAGATGGTGGTGCCGACGGCAGGCAGTTTCGAGGGAAGGGCAAGCATGGTGCGATTCTGCCAGACGCGGGCGACGGCGCGGCCACGCCGCGTCGGCCATGGACTTTGGTGATAGTCCGAACGGACTATTGACCCTGTCTGCCTGCTTGTTATTCTCCGCCCGAGAGGCCCGGCACCGTGCGCCGGCCCGGGTCCAGCCAACATTTGGAGAAATCATGAAGAAACACATCCTCGCCACGGCCGTCGCCCTGGCCGTCGCCGCCACCGGAGCGAATGCGGAAACCAACATCGCGCTGGGCAAGACCGTCACCGTCGGCGGCGGCGCCTTCGGCGGCTCTTCCAGTACCTGGGGCGACGGCAGCCTCGAGTGGCCGTCGACGGTGACCGATGGCAACTTCGTGGCCAACGGCCAGCAATGGAACCTCGGCACCGTCTTCTGGTACGTCAGCGCGACCAACAATCCCTACATCGAAATCGACCTGGGTGCCGCCTACGACGTGACCAAGATCACCCTCCAGGCCGACAACAACGATCTCTACCGGGTGACCTACCGGGACACCGGCGGCAACTGGTTGTTCATCGCCGACATCGACCCGGTGACCGCCGGATGGGGCATGGCCCAGAACACGATCACGTTCCCGTCGGTCCGCGCCACTGGGTTCCGCATCGCGGATGGCCCCGATGGCGACTGCTGCGATTCGGTCTCGGAGTTCCAGGCCTTCGGCGTGGCGGTGGTCCCGGAGCCGGAAACCTATGCCATGATGCTGGCGGGCCTTGGCTTGGTCGGTGCGATCGCGCGCCGCCGCCGCGCCTGACCCGAGCGGTCCGCCGCACCGGGCAAAGGGGCACGGGAGTGCCCCTTTCCTTTTGCGGCTCCGCATATAATCGGACGAGCGCGCTATCCCGAAACGCCATGGAACTCCCCTCCCGCCTGGAAGGCAATGTCCGCGTCCTCTCCCCCCGTGGGCGAATCGACCATGCCCATGCGGACGATTTCCATGCGGCCCTGGTCGCCCACCTGGAAGGGTGCCGCGCCGGCGGCGAGCCCGTCGTCCTGGATTTCTCGGGTGTCGAATACATCTCCTCGGTGGGCCTTCGGGTGTTGATGCTGGCGTCGCGCCAGGTCGCCGCCCAGGATGGATGCATCGCCATGGCGGCCCTGACCCCCCTGGTGCGCGAAGTCTTCGAGATCAGCCGCTTCAACCTCGTGTTCAGGACCTTCGACAGCGTGGCCGCGGCCGTCGCCGCCCTGGCGCCTTCGGCGTGAAGGTCCGTTTCTGGGGCACCCGGGGTTCGATCCCCGTCTCCGTCACCGCTCCCCAGGTGCGCGCGAAGCTCGTCGCCGCCGTGGAGGGCGCCCGCCGCCTGGCCGAATCCGGTTCGCCCCTCGCCTCGCACTCCGCGGTCGAGGCTTACGTGGATGGCCTCGGTTTCGACGTGGCCGGGACCTTCGGCGGCCATTCCAGTTGCGTCGAAGTGGAAACCGGTGGCGGCGAGCCGGTCATCCTGGATCTCGGCAGCGGTGCCCGACCGCTGGGCGGCGATTTCCTGCGCCGTTTCGGCCCCGGCAATCCGCGCACCTACCATGTGTTCATGTCCCACCTGCATTGGGACCACATCATGGGTTTCCCCTTCTTCACGCCCGTTTACCTCCCGGGCAACCGCATCGTGATCCACAGTTGCCATGCCGACGTCGAACACGCGTTCCGTCGCCAGCAGGCGGCGCCCTCCTTCCCCGTGGACTTCGCACAACTCGCCGCCAAGGTGGAATTCGACGTGCTGGCAAGCGACCGGGACTACGAGATCGCCGGCCTCCGCGTGCGCGCGAAGAGACAACTCCATGCCGGGGATTCCTACGGCTGGCGGCTCTCGGACGGCGCGCGGACCCTCGTCTATTCGACCGACTCGGAGCACAAGCTGGATCGTCCCGAGGAACGCGACGGATTCATCCACTTCTTCCGCGACGCCGACCTGGTGATCTTCGACGCCATGTATTCGCTGGCCGACGCGATTTCGGTGAAGGCCGACTGGGGCCACTCGAGCAACATCGTCGGCGTCGAACTCTGCCAGCTGGCGGGTGCGCGGCGGCTGTGCCTCTACCACCACGAGCCGGCCTACGACGACACGCAGATCGCCCGGGTTCTGGGCGACACGCGACGATACGAAGAGATCACCCGCGACGGCGCGCCGCTGATGGTGGACGCCGCCTGGGACGGCCTCGAGATCGAACTCTGAACGGGCAGACCCGCTCGTGCTGATGCGGTTCCTCGCCCTGCTGCGCCGGATCTTCCAGGCCGGGCGCGGACGTCCGGCGGCGGTGGCCATGCTCGCAGGCCTGGCCGCCCTGCTCCACCTCCCCCAGTGGTCGCCCTTCCACCTGGGGCAACTGGCACTCTTCGACCGTTACCAGCGGGTGTTCCCCCGGGAGCGCCAGTCCGCCCCCGCAGTCATCGTCGAAATCGACGAGAAGAGCCTGAAGACCCTCGGCCAGTGGCCGTGGCCGCGCGACCGGCTGGCGGCGCTCCTGGAGAACGTCGCCGCCCTGAAGCCGGCGGCCATCGGCCTGGACATCTACATGCCGGAAGCCGACGGCACCTCGCCGGAAGCCCTGGCCGCCCGCTTGCCGGACGGCGCCGGCGCCTTGCGCAAGGCGTTGCGTGAATTGCCGACCCAGGACCAAAGGCTTGCCGAGGCCCTGCGCCGGGTGCCCACCGTGCTCGGCGCCGCCGGCTTCGACTTCGAAACCCTGACCACCAGCCGTGGCCTGCGCAGCGTACCCCTGCACGTGGAGGGCGGCGACGCCCTCCCCTTGGTGCGGCAATACCCGTTCGTGCTCGCCAGTCTCCCGCAGCTCCAGGCCGCGGCGGCCGGGCAGGCGCTGCTTTCCGTCGATCTGGAAGGCGGGGTCGTGCGGCGGGTTCCCCTGGTGATGGCGGTCGGCGACGCGCTTCTCCCGTCGTTGGCCATGGAAATGCTTCGGGTGGCGACGGGCTCCACGGCCGTGGAAGTAAGCCTGGGACTCGCCGGCATCGACAGCGTGCGGGTCGCCGACCTCACGGTTCCCACGCAACCCAACGGCGAAGTCTGGCTGCATTTCGGACCGGCCCTGGAGGAACGCTACGTCTCCGCGGCAGACGTTCTGGCGGGAGAGGTTCCGGCGGACCGGATCGAGGGGAAACTGGTCCTGGTCGGGCTCACCGGGTTCGGCCTGATGGATACGCGCACGACGCCCCTCAAAGAGCATGTCCCGGGGATCGACATCCAGGCCCAGTTGGTGGAGAGCTTCTTCGACGGCCGCTTCCTGTTGCGGCCGGCCTGGATGCCCTGGGTGGAAACGGCCCTCCTGCTCGTGGGCGGCCTGTTCCTGATCTGGGCCGTCCCCAGCGTGAAGCCGCGGATCGCGACCCTGCTGGCGACCATCCTGTTCGTGATCCTGTTCGGCGTCGGATTCGGCCTGTTCCGCGCGACCGGGATGCTGCTGGATGCCGCGAGCGTTTTCGCGGCGCTCAACATCGTCTTCGGCAGCCTGCTCTCGAGCGTCTTCATCGAGGCGGACCGGCAAAGACGCCTCGCCGAAGCCGCGCTGCACCGGGAGCGGGAGTCGGCCGCGCGGGTGGCGGGCGAACTGGCTGCGGCGCGGCGCATCCAGCTCGGCTCCCTGCCCAGGGCCGAGACCGCCTTCCCCGGTGAAACGCGCTTCGAGGTGGCTGCCGTGCTGGAACCGGCCCGCGAGGTGGGCGGCGATCTCTATGACTTCTTCATGCTGGACGACCGGCACCTGTTCTTCGTCGTCGGCGACGTGTCGGGCAAGGGCGTGCCGGCAAGCCTTTTCATGGCCGTGGCGAAGGCCCTGGGGAAAAGCGTCGCGCTGCGCGGGGAAGCCGGTATCGCGGAAATCGTGCGCTGCGCCAACGAGGAGCTTTCCCGCGAGAACCCGGAAATGCTCTTCGTCACCATGCTGGCCGGCATTCTCGACGCAGACACGGGCGACCTCGCCCTGTGCAACGCCGGCCACGACGCTCCCTGGCGCCGGGGCCGCGAGACGGAGCCGCAGCAATTGACGGGGGACGGCGGCCCGCCCCTGTGCGTGCTGGAAGACTTCCCGTACCCGGCACAGCAGTTCCGGCTTCGGCGCGGCGATTCCGTGTTCGTCATCACCGACGGCATCACGGAAGCCATGGACGGTCACGGGGTGCTCTACGGCACGGACCGTTTCTCCGCGGCCCTGGCCAAGGCCGGACCGGAGGAGCCGCCGGCGGCGCTGGTGGCGCGGGTCCGCGAGGATGTCCGGCAATTCGTCGCCGGCGCCGAAGCATCGGACGACCTGACGCTGCTGGTCCTGCGGTGGACCGGCCCCCGCTGACGGCGCGCGGCGGCTTTACCGGACGCTGATCTCCGCCCGCCGGTTGCGCGCCTCGGCCACTTCGTCCGCGGTCGGAACCAAAGGCTCCCGCTCTCCCCGACCCGCCGTGTCGATCCGGGAGGCGTCGATTCCGGCTTCGACCAGCTGGTTCTTGACGGCCTCCGCGCGCCGTTTGGACAAGGCATCGTTGTCTTCGAGGCGGCCGACCCGGTCCGTGTGCCCGACCACGCCGATCTCCGGAGCGGGACGCTTCGCGAGTTCCTCCTTGATGGTCGCAAATACCGTGCGGGACTCCGCGGTCAGGCGGTCGGTGCCGGTCTGGAAATACACCGTCCAGGCCACCGGGCGCGGCGGCTGCGCATCCAAGAGGGCGCCATAGCGGGCCTTCACCGACTCCGCCGTTTCCCGGCGTTCGGTGATGCGTCCGTCCGGAGACACGTCGGCTGCGGCGAACGCTTCGGAGAGCACGCGTTCCCCGCCCGCGGCGCGTACCACGACCGACCCGGCTCCCCCCTTGGCGTCGGGAAGCAGGACGACGCGGTCGGGCTGCGGCGGATCTGGATGGTGGTTGAGGATGATCGCGAGCATGCCCGCGGCGACGATGACGACGGGTGTCATGTCATTGGCCCCCTGCCGCCTCGAGGATGAATTCGGTACCGCGTACCCCGAGCGTCACCGAGTCCGTGCGGAAGCGGACCGATTCGGGGGACGCCTTGGCCAGCTTTCCCGAAATGACCGCGAGGGATCCGCGCTTGAGATTCGCATCGAGTTCACCGCCGTGCGTCGTCGAATCGAACGAGTACTTGTCCAGCCCCAGCAGCGAATTGGGTCCGGCCGTCAGCATGGTCTGGTCGCGCAGCGTGATGCCGACGCTGCCGTCCGGTCCCGTGGCGATCCGGTCGGCCGCCTCCACCCGCATTCCGGGAACGGCCGCCACCTTCTGCGATCCCCGCTCCACGGTCACCGCGCCGCGCACCGTCTTCACCGTTCCGGCCGCCTCAGCGGCCACCAAGTTCCCTGCCGCGAGTGCCGCCATCAAGGCCACGCCTGCCGCTCCCAGTTTGTTCATTCGCTGATTCTCCCGTGATCTAATGCAGCGCATGCCGGAATCGCTCCCGCTCCCGTCCTACCCCGCCAACCGTTGCGCACTGCCGGCGATGGTCGCGGCGGTCGGCTCGGCCTGCGAGGCCTCGGCGCTGCCCCGCGCACTCCGGTTGCGCATCGAACTGGTGGTCGAGGAACTCGTCGCCAACACACTCGCCCATGGTTATCGGGAAGCGGCCGAAGGCAAACACATCTGGATGCGGGTCAGTGCCGACCCCGACGGCGTCAGTCTAAGTTATCAGGACGAGGGGCCCCCGTTCAACCCCCTCGCGGCCGGTCCCGACAGCGCTGAGCGGGCGGTCCGTTCGGGCCGGCCCGGCGGAGTCGGAGGCGCCATCATCGGCGCCCTCCCGGTCGAGGCGCGCTACGCGAGAATCGACGGCCGCAACGCCCTGGAACTGCGCTTTCCCCTCACCTGACGGCCAGCAATTCCACCTCGAAGACGAGGGTGGCGTTGGGCGGAATCACGCCACCCGCACCCCGGGCGCCATAACCCAGTTGCGGCGGGATCGTCAGACGACGGGTGCCGCCGACTTTCATTCCGGCAACGCCCTGGTCCCAGCCGGCGATCACGTGGCCCGCGCCGAGCGGAAATTCGAAAGGATCGTTGCGGTCCTTGCTGGAATCGAACTTGCGGCCGTCCGTCAGCCAGCCCGTGTAATGCACCGATACCCGTTTGCCGGCCGTGGCCTCGTCTCCGCCGCCATCGACCATATCCTCGATGACCAGCCCGTTGGGGGTGGTGGTCGAACGCAATGCTCCGCTCATCGTCGCTCCCGGAAAAAAGGTTTCATTATGCCCGAAGGTCCCGGCCGGCCAGGGGTTCCGCGGAAAGGGCGCCGGGCGCAAAGAGCTCGGCGGTGTTATCCGGGTCCAAGGGCCGCGCGAACAGATAGCCCTGGAACTTGCGGCAGCCCGCCGCCATCAGCAACTGCAGTTGTTCCCGGGTCTCCACGCCCTCCGCCAGGGCGTCCACGCCGAGGGATTTCGCGAGGCCCAGAATGGCCGCGACGATGGCGGCATCGTCGCGGCTGCTGCCGAGTCCGCGCACGAAACTCTGGTCCACTTTCAGCTTGTGGACCTGGAATCGCTTCAGATAGTTGAGGCTCGAATATCCCGTGCCGAAGTCGTCGATGGCGATCCGCACCCCCATGGCCGACAACTCCAGCAGCCGTCTTTGGGTCGTGTCCACGTCCTGCATCAGGCTCGACTCGGTGATTTCCAGTTCGAGCAGTTCCGCCGGTTGGCCGGATTCGGCCAGGGCCTGGCGGATCATCCCGACGAGGCCTTTCTGGCCGAATTGACGGGGAGACAGGTTCACGGAAATCGGCAGGACGGGATGCCCGGCCTCCTGCCACCGGCGATTCTGGTCCAGCGCCTTGCGCAATACCCATTGCCCGATGGGCAGGATGAGTCCCGTCTCCTCGGCTATCGGGATGAATTCGGCCGGCGATACCAGCCCCTGGTCCGGATCGCGCCAGCGTACCAGCGCTTCCAGCCCGCACACGGTACCCGTGTCCAGATCCACCAGCGGCTGGTACTGGAGGTACAGGGACTCCTGTTCCAACGCGGCGCGCAGCCGATGCTCCAGGCTGAAAAAACGCGATGCTTCCTCGTTCATGTGCGCGGCGAAGAACTGGAAGTTGTTCCGGCCCTGAGCCTTCGCATGGTACATGGCCGTATCCGCGTTCTTCATCAGCGCGTAGGGGTCGGCGCCGTCGTCCGGATAGACGCTGATGCCGACCGACGGGGTGATGCGCAGCTCGTGGCCGTCTATCTTGACGGCAGGGGCCAGGGCGCCGATCACCTTCTCCGCAATCAGGACGATGTCATCGGAGGACGAAACCTCCTGCAGCACGAGCACGAACTCATCGCCGCCGAGCCTGGAAACGGTGTCGATGGCGCGCACGGTCGCCGTCAGGCGCTCGGCTACCTGGACCAGGAGCGCATCCCCCACCGCATGCCCGAGGGTGTCGTTGATGGTCTTGAAGCGGTCCAGGTCCACGAACAGGATTGCCACCCGGTGGCGGTAGCGTTCCGCCGCCGCCAGGGCCTGGTTCAGCCGGTCGAGCAACAAGGCCCGGTTCGGCAATCCGGTCAGCGAGTCGTGATGGGCCAGGTGCCAGATGCGCTGCTCGGCCTGCATGCGCTCGAAAATCTCTTCCTGGAGCTGGGAGTTCGCGGTCGCCAGTTCCGCCGTGCGTGCGAGCACACGGCTTTCCAGTTCATCCCGGGCGGCGATAAGCGCGGCTTCCGCCTCGTGCCTCTGGGTGACGTCCTCGAAGATCCACACGACGTCGGTTTCGTTCGCCCCCGCTCCTATGCCGATGCCGCGTCCGGTGGCCCGAACCCAAAACACGGTTCCGTCCCGCCGACGAACGCGGGTCTCGCCCACGAACGTCTCTCCGCGCAGGATGATTTCATAGGCCTTGCGGCCGTGATTAAGGTATTCCTCGTAGGTCGGGTAGAAGACCTGGGTGGATCGGCCGGTCAGTTCTCCCTCCGCGTATCCGAATATCTCCTCGAGCTTGTGGTTGCAACGCCGCACCGCCCCCTCGCGGACGAACATGATGCCGACGGCGGCGTTGTGGAAGATCGTCCGCTGTTCTTCCAGGGCCTGGCTCAGGCGTTCCGCCGCCTGTTGTTCCTCGGTGATGTCCTCCAGCATCCAGACGCTGCCCTCGTCGGGCGCCGACTGGGCGAAGGCGCGCCCGGACAGGCGGCCCCAGAAAATGCTCCCGTCCTTGCGCCGGAAGACCTGGTCGCGCTGATGCCGGTTACCCGCGGCGAGGTCCGGATACGCGGTGGCGCCGATACCACGGAAGTCCTCCTCGCTGACATACCAGAGGCGGGTCGACTGGCCCTCCAGTTCGCCGGGGCCGTAGCCGAACAATTCCTCGAATCGCCGGTTGCAGCGTTCCATGCGCCGGTGCCTGAGGACGGCGATGCCGAGGACGGCGGTTTCCAGGATCGCGGACAGCTCGCCGGTCGTGCGCGCGAGGGCCTCCCGCATGCGCAGGTCCTCCGTGACGTCTTCCATGATCCAGATCGTCCCCTCCTGGGTGCGCAGGGGATTCACGGCTTTCGCCGACACGCGGCACCAGAAGGTGCTGCCGTCCCTGCGCAGCATCTCGATCTCGTCCCGGAACGGCTTGCCGCCGGCAAGCACCGGACCCGCCGTCGCACCGACGTTGGCGTAGGCCTCCTCGCTGGGATACAGGGCCAGTCCCGAGAGGCCGACGAACTCGCCCAGCGTGTAGCCGAACATCTGGGCCGCCAGCGGATTGGCACGCACCACGACGCGGTTGCGTGTGAACAGGATGCCAACGGTCGCGTTTTCGAGGATGGCCCGGAACTCGAGCAACGCCTGGCTGTCCGCGGCGGGCGGCAGGCCGGCAGCCTCGTTCCCGACGGATTCGCTCACCGGGTCGCCGCCCCCGCCGCTTCGAGCACGCGCAGCAGCGCCGCGGTGTCCTCGCCGCCCCACCCACGGGCCATCAGCGCATTCAACTGCTGCCACACCGAGGCCGCTACCGGCAGAGGAACGCCGGACGCGGCAGCCTCGCCGTGCAGGATCGCGAAGTCCTTGTGATGCAGACGCGCCTCCACGCCGGCGGCGAAATCCCGTTGCGCCATCCGCCCCCCGAAGACATCGAGGACACGGGACCCGGCCGACCCGCCCAGCATGGCCTCGCGGACCCGCGCGAAGTCGACTCCCGACGCGGAGGCCAGGCGCGCGGCCTCCGCGCAAGCTTCGATGGCCGCCACCATCACCATCTGGTTGCAGGCCTTCGCCACCTGTCCGGCGCCCCGCGGGCCGATGTGCACCACCGTCTTTCCGAGGACATCGAAGACCGGTCGCACGCGCTCCAGGACGTTCGCATCACCGCCGACCATGATCGAAAGGGTCGCGGCCCGGGCTCCCACCGCACCCCCGGACACGGGCGCGTCGAGCATGGGAATGTCCCGTTCCGCCAGCCGATCTCCGATGCGCCGCGCCACGGCCGGCGCGATGGTGCTCATGTCAACGAAGACGGCGCCGCGCGCGGCGCCCTCGATGACTCCGCGGGACCCGAGGGCCACCTCCTCCACGTCGGCATTGCCCGTCACGACGGAGATGGCGACCGCCGCGCCGCGGGCCGCATCCGCCGGAGAGAGGCATTCCCGTGCGCCGAGTTGCGCGAGCGGACGCCGGGCCTCCGGCCGGCGTGCGAACACCGCCACCCGGTGGCCCGCGCGCAGGAGGTTCTCCGCCATGGGCCTCCCCATGGCACCGAGGCCGATGACAGCGACATCCATGCCCGATTACTCCGCGCCGCTCATCCGTTCGAGCAGGCGGAGGACGGCGATGGAATCCTCCTCGCCGAGACCGCTGCCCACCATCGCGTTGAACAGCTGGGCGGTCGCGGCGGCCGAGGGCAGCATGAGGCCGAGCCGGTGGGCCTCCTCCATGACGATGCGCATGTCCTTCTGGTGCATCCAGGCCTTGAAACCCGGCTTGAAATTCCGGTCCAGCATGCGCTGGCCATGGTTCTCCAGGATGCGCGAGTAGGCGAACCCGCCGAGCAGGGCCTCGCGCACCCGGCCCGGATCGACACCGCTCCTGCGGGCGAAGTTGAAAGCCTCCGCGACCGCCGCAACGCCGACCCCGGTGAGGATCTGGTTGCAGGCCTTGGCCACCTGGCCGGCCCCCGAGGGGCCGACCAAGGTGGCCGATTTGCCCATCTTCTCGAACAAGGGGCGGACTTTTTCGAAGGCGCCGGGGTCGCCGCCGACCATGATGGTCAGGGTGGCATTGACGGCACCGACCTCGCCGCCGGACACGGGGGCATCGAGAAACGCGATTCCCCGGGATGCCAGGGCGACGCCCACCCGGCGGGCCGCATCGGGATTGATGGTGGACATGTCGACCACCGTCAGGCCGGATTGCCCCCCCTCCATCACCCCCGACGGCCCGAGGATCACCTGCTCCACGTCGGGAGCGTCGGCGACCATCGTGAAGACGACGTCCGCGTGCCGCGCCACCTCGGCGGCGCTGACGTGCGCCTTCGCATGCACGTCGCGGAAGGGCTCCAGGCTAGCCGGCCGGCGGGCCCAGAGATGCAGGGTATGACCGGCCTTGGCCAGGTGCAGCGCCATGGGCCGCCCCATCAGGCCCAGGCCGACGAATCCGATTTCCATGGTTGCCCTCCTGAGGAAGACGCGGTCAGCCGGCGATCGCCCTGGTGATCAGCGGGACGAGCGGCTCCGGAAGCCGCAATTGTCCGGAAAGGGCGAACTGGTGGGCCGCTTCGGACATCTTCTTCCAGGTCTTGCGAATGATGTCCAGCCACTTTTCTTCCGGGTAATCGGCCTTCTGCCCCGCGAAGCCGAGCATGTAATGCTCAATGAAGACCAGGTCCGCCACGTCCTCGAGCATCTGGGATTCCGGATTCACCTTGATCCCTTTCTTGCCCACCGCCGAGCGGACCCGTTCGATCATGTCGTCGCCGTAGCCGGCGTCGGCCATCAGTCTCGCTGCCGTGTCGGCGTGGAACTTGTAGAGATGGGTGCGCCACTGCAGATAGCCGGCCCGGTCCATCGGATAGCTGTCGCGCGGGCTCTTCCAGCGCTGGATGTGCTGCGCGCGGACCGCGAGTCGGACGGCTTCGGGGGCATCCGGCGCAAAACGGCCGAGCATCTCGCTCATCCGTCGTCCATAAAGCAATTCCTTGGCGACGGACTGGCCGGTCGCCGGATCCGTTTCGAAGCGCGGATCCTCGGCGTTGGCCGCATCGAAAAGGGCAAGGGCGCGCTCGAAGCGCGCAGGATCGGCGACGTGGGCCATGGCAACCTCCGGGAATGGAGGGCGATTATAGCCCTCCCCCATGGCCCGGCCCGCGCACCCCGGGCGGCGCGCGGCGGCACTCGTGGCAGCCGTACCGCGCGCCGGCGCAGGAGACGTTCAGGCCGCCTTCTTGAGCTGCTTCCGGTAGAGGAAATCCAGTACGGCGGTCCGGCAGGCCGCAAACTCCCGGTCCTCGGCCAAAGCCAGCCGGTCCCGGGGCCGGGCCAGATTGACGGCGCGAATCTCGCCGATCGTCGCAGCGGGACCGTTGGTCATCATGACGATGCGGCTGGAGAGGAGCACCGCCTCGTCCACGTCGTGGGTGACCATCACGACGGTGGCGCCGGTCTTCTCCATCACGTTGGTCAGTTCGTCCTGCAGGCTTGCCCGGGTCAGGGCGTCCAACGCCCCGAAGGGCTCGTCCATGAGCAGGATCTTCGGTTCCATCGCGAAGGCCCGGGCGATGCCGACCCGCTGCTTCATGCCGCCCGACACCTCGTGGGGGA
>DAOLKI010000033.1:0-11839 GCA_035331665.1 Rhodocyclaceae bacterium | reverse complement strand
GCGCCGTGTAGAGCGGGTTCACGTTCACCAGGATGCAGCCGGCGCGCAGGATGCCTGCCACCGCCACGGGATACTGGAGGACGTTGGGCATCATCACCGCCACCCGGCTGCCGGGCTTGATGCCGTCCGCCTGCAGCCACGCGGCGAAGTCCCGGGAGAGCTGGTCCAGTTCCGCGTAGGTGATGGACTTGCCCATGCAGGCGAAGGCCTGCTTGGACCCGTGGGTGCGGAAGGCATCCTCGAGCAGATGAACCAGGGATTCGTAGCGCGCGAAGTCGATGTCGGCGGGCACGCCCTCGGGATAGCTTTTCAGCCAGATCTTTTCCATTGCTTCCTCCTCAAAATGACGGGATCGCGCTGCGGGACGAACCCGCAGGCGTGGTATTTCCAAGGGATTCCGCCTCCGCCGGGGCCGGCGAATGTGCAACGCGGTTCTGATTTTTCGCGCAAGCTACCACAACTGGCCAATTCCGCAAATGCCTATATTGATTTCGCTGATCGAAATTGACCCGGCGAGCACTCCGGAGCCGTTCCGCCACCCGGGCGCGCGCCCATCCGGCGGGGGCGGGGCGCACGGCGTCAGGAACCGCGGAAATGGGGCTTGCGCTTTTCCACGAAGGCGCGCACACCCTCCGCGAAATCGGCGCTCATGGCCGAGGCGGCGAAGCAGTCCTGTTCGGCCAGGAGCTGGTCGGTGAGTGTCCGGTTCAGGGATTCGTTGATCAGGCGCTTCGTGCGGCCGTAAGCCAAGGTGGGGCCCTTGGCGAGCCGCCGGGCCAGCGCCAGGGTTTCGGCCTCCAGGTCCGCCGCCGGGACGACGCTGTTCACGAGGCCCAGGGTCAGGGCCCGGGCGGCATCGAAGCGGTCGCCCAGCAGGGCGATCTCCATGGCCTGCTTCAGGCCGACGAGGCGGGGCAGGCCGTAGGTGCCGCTGCCGTCCGGGCTGGTGCCGATGTGGCAGTAGGCCAGCGTGAAGTAGGCATTGTCGGCGGCCACCGCCAGGTCGCAGGCATTCATCAACGACAACCCGAATCCCGCCACCGCGCCGCGCACGCTGGCCACGACCGGCTTGGGCATGCGGCGCAACCGGATCACCGAGGCATGCACCTCGCCGATCATGCGCTCGAACATCTGGCGCCGAACGAGCGGAGGATCGTCCAGGCCCTGATGAAACTGCTTGATGTCGCCGCCGGCCATGAAATGTTCGCCCGCGCCGGAAAGGACCACGCAGCGAACGCTTTCGTCGGCCTCCAGGTTGCTGGTCGCTGCGGAGAGCGCCAGCGTCATGTCGGTGTTCAGGGCATTCAGGGCGGCGGGCCGGTTGAGGGTGAGGAAGGCGATCGCGCCTTCCCGGGTGACAGTGACCGTATCGTTTTTCATGGCGCTCTTTCTCCGTGACGTGTGGTTCATTTCAACGCAGGCTTCCAAACCCGCACGATGCCGTCGCTCCCGCCGGTCACCAGCAGGCCCGCCGCGGCGCTGGCCTGGGCGACGACCTTCTCGATGGCCCAACGGTCGGTCTTATCCGTCGCCTTCTCCAGGGGCATTTCCAGGACGGGTTCGCCGCGCCGCAGGTTCCAAACCCCCAGTTCCGGCCGGCCCGCGCAGACGCGGATGAACCAGTCCGCGCCATTGACGAAGGGTGCCGCGGTATCGCGGCCATCGATCCGGCAACTGGCGAAGGCCTCGTACTCCCGGCCCGTGTCGCCATCCAGGATCGCGAAGCCGTTGCTGCTGGCGATGAAGGCGGTACCGCCGTCGGCGGTGAAACCGGCGGACAGCAGGCGGCCGGCGAACTGCACCGGCGGCTGGGTGAGCAGTTCCTTCGTGTTCAGGTTCATCACGCCCTGGGCGGTGACGGCCCTGTGGCCCCGCCCGTCCACGGCCTCGATGCCGCTTTCGGCGAGCGCCGTGCCGTTGCCGCCGACGCCCACGCGCCACGCATGGAGCCCGCCCCCCCGGGTGATGCCGAAGAGCTTCTCTCCGTCGTCGGAAAAGCGCAGGCGACATATCGCCTCCCGCTTCAGGCCCGCCACCGGGCCGAGGTCCGGCGGGATATCCTGCGGCCCGCGCCAGCGCCGGATCTGGCGCGTCAGCCAACCCGGCCGCGCCAGCCCCTTGAGATTCCAGACCGCCACGGGGCCTTCGCGGCAGCTGGCGAGGGCGAAACGCCGGGAGTCGGGGGAGAACGCGGGCCAGTGACGTCCCTTCCCCATGCCGGTCATGCGCGCCACCCGCGTGCCGGAGCGGGCCTCCAGCAGGTCCACGTCGCCCCCGTACCACGCGACGGCGAGGAACTCCCCGTCGGGGCTGAAACGCAACAGGGTGCTGCGGTTGGCATCCTCCTCGCCGCGAAAGCGGGCGAGAGACACCCGCTTCTCCAGATCCCAGAGCACCACTTCGTCGCCCGCCAGGGCGGCGACGCGCCGGCCGTCGTTGCTCACATCGACCTGGGTCACGGCCTTCAGGTCCGGCTCGCGGAACTCGGCGGTCATCGACGGCAACGGCGCCGGCACCTGGCCGGCGCCCGGCCCGGCAGCCAGCGCGAGCGTCGTCGCCAGGACGGCGCCGGTTCGCCTCATTCCTGGGCCGCCTCGGCGTCGGAGCCGCCCAGCATCTGGACGATGAAACGATGCCCCCCACGCGCCGCGAGATCCCGGGGCAGGGCGCCGCCGGCATCCCGTGATTCGGGGTTGGCGCCTTTTTCCAGCAGTATCTCGACGGTCTTCCCGTAGCCTTCGGCCGCCGCGTAGTGCAGGGCCGTCTGTCCCCTGGCGTCCGCCGCTTCGAGGGATACCCCTTTGCCCAGCAGCAATTCCACCATCGGCACGTCCCGCCGCTTCACCGCCAGGTGCAGCGGGGTCCTTCCTTCCTTGTCCTGGATCCCCGCATCGGCGCCCGCGGCCAGGAGGGCCTCGACGCAGGCGGCGCAACGCGACAGGATGAGGGCGGAATTCCCCTTGTCGTCCCGGATGTCCGCCTTCGCCCCGGCCTTCAGCAGCGCGGCCGTCGTGGCAGGCGACTCCTGGGCGGCATAGTGAAGCGGCGTGCGGCCCTCGTGGTCCCGGGCATTGGGATCGGCCTTCTTCTCCAGCAGCATGGCCGCTGACTCGCCGGCCTTCTGCTTAGCCGCCAAATGGAGGGGCGTGCGGCCCTGCCGGTCCGGCATGTGGGGGTTGGCCTTGCGCTCCAGCAACCAGCGCACCATCGCCGGGGTGCCCCCTTCCGCGGCACCCCGCAGGAGCTGGTCCAGGTCGCCCTGGGTCAGCAGTGCGGTATTGAAGCCCGAGGTGATCGGACCGTAGGGCAATCCCTCCGTCTGGATCAGTTCCGCCAGTTCCACGCGCAGTTCGGCGGGCAACGCCGGCGACGAACAGGAAGGCAGCCTTGTCAGGACGGCGAGGCCGAGCAGGATCGCCGCGATGGCGATCATGTTGCGCATGTGTCGGATTTCGCGCATGACGGACTGGAATGTGGTGTCGGGGCTGCGGACGCCGCCCGGGCGGCACGGGCGCAGGATAACCGGCGGACGCTCAGCGGTAAAGCGCCTCGATCTCGCCCTCGTAGGCCTTGTAGATGCTGGCCCGGCGGACCTTCATCGTGGCGGTCACCTCGCCGTCGTCGTGGTCCAGCTCCTTGGTCAGCAGATGGAAGCGGCGGATACGCGCCACCTCCGCCAGCGTGTCGTTCCCGCGCTCGATCTCCGCCTGGACCAGTTCGCGCACGGCCGGGTTCTCGGCCAGGGACCGGAAGTGGGTGAACGCGATTCCGCGGGCCATTAGTCCGAACGGGCTATTGCCACGGGTTTCCCCGACGGGCTATCGTACGAGGCGGTGGAAAGGGCCTGGGTGCCGGGGTCGG
Organism: Rhodocyclaceae bacterium; assembly: GCA_035331665.1. GTDB lineage: Bacteria > Pseudomonadota > Gammaproteobacteria > Burkholderiales > Rhodocyclaceae > JAEUNJ01. Next base: position 7,978 of record DAOLKI010000033.1, on the reverse strand, counting down.
CACGGAGGTCCCCATCTCCGCACAGAGATCCTGGAGACGACCATGCTGAAAAAGATTCTGCCCTCCCTGCTCGCGGCCGTGTTCGGCGGCTACGGCATCCAGGCCTCGGCCGGCACCGGCACCCTGCTGTCCGGGACCGTGACCGTGGACGACGCCTTCGAGTTGTATCTGAGCACCGACGACAGCGTCGCCGGGGATCTGCTCGCCTCCGCCTCGGACTGGACGGTGCCGGTATCCTTCTCGGCCGCCCTGGTGCCGGGACAGACCTACTACCTGCATGTCAAGGGCTGGGACGTCTGGGGATCGATCAGCGCCTTCCTCGGCCAGTTCGCGCTCAGCAAGCCGGAGTTCGTCTTCGAGAACGGCACCCAGGCGCTGGTGACGGACACGACGCACTGGCGCGCCAGCGTCGCCGGATTCGGGACGGGGTATTTCCCGCCGTACAGTTACGGCAAGAACGGCGTCGGGCCGTGGGGAAGCTTCGCGTCCATTTCGACCGACGCCGAATGGATATGGTCGCCGCGTGAAGCGACGGGGGCGCCTTCCCTGGGCACGGTGTATTTCTCCACCCGGATCGATCCCGTTCCCGAACCGGAAACCTACGCGTTGTTCCTGGCCGGGCTGGGGCTCCTGGGAGTCGCCGCGCGCCGCCGCAGCATCTGATCCGGGAATCTGCTCGGGTACGCCCCGGCCGCCGGCCGGGGCGTCGCGTTTTCAGGGGACCTCGGAGAAGCGCATCCGCGCCAGGACGGCGGCGGTCCTGGCGTTCAGATAGGGGGAATAGGGGTTCTTCTCGTAGCGCCGTGGCGCCGGCAGCATCACCGCGAGACGCGCGGCCTGCTCCGGCCCCAGGTTGGCCGCCGTGACATTGAAGTAGCGCCGTGCGGCGGCCTCGGCGCCGAACAGTCCCTCGCCCCATTCCACGACGTTCAGATAGACCTCCAGGATCCGCCGCTTGTCCCAGAGGAGTTCCAGCCAGACCGTGATCACCGCCTCCTGGGCCTTGCGCCACGGCGTCTTCGAGGCGGACAGGAAGAGGTTCTTCGCCAGTTGCTGCGATATGGTGGAACCCCCGGCCACGACCTTTCCCTTCTTCTGGTTCTTCTCCAGGGCCTTCTGGATGCCCTCCCAGTCGAAGCCTTCGTGGTCGACGAACTTGTCGTCCTCCGCGGCCACCGCCGCCCGCCTGAGGTGCACGGATATGCGGTCGTAGGGTGTCCACGCGCGCTTCAGTTCCGCCTGCGGATTCTTCTCCCGCAATTCCCCCAGGCGCTGGGCCATGAAAGCCGTGGTGCCGGGGTTGAACCATTTCCACCAGACGACCCAGCCCAGGTACCAGCCCTGCCAGAGCACCACACCCAGCACCAGATAGGCGACGATCCGCTTCGCCGCCACGAGGGCGCGCGGGTGGGCGTCCTGGCGGATTGCCACCGGGGGGTCAGTTCCGGCGCAGCGCGGCGATCACCGGCCCCGTCGCGGGACGCTTGCCGCGCCAGATGTGGAAAGCCTCGGCGGCCTGCTCCACCAGCATGCCCAGGCCGTCCGCTACCCTGGCGCCGACGATCCGGGCCTGGCCCATGAAAGGGGTCTCCCGTCCATACAGCATCTCGTAGGCGAGGCTTCCCGCCGCGAAGATGCCCAGGGGCAGCGGCAACCGCGCGTCCTGCAGGCCGGCCGACGTGGCATTGATGATCAGGTCATAGGATTGCCCGGCCAGTTCGGCGAAACCGCCGCCCTGGGGCTTCACCGGCAGCGCGCAGCCGGGCAGGCGGGCGAATTCGATGGCGAGGCGGGCGGCCCTTTCGGCCGAGCGGTTGGCGATGAACAGTTCCGCCGGACCCTCGAGCAGCAGCGGAAGCACCGCGCCGCGGGCGGCGCCGCCGGCGCCGAGCAGCAGGACCCGGCGCCCCGCGATATCGCAACCCAGGTTGGATTTCAGGTCCCGCACCAGGCCGGTGCCATCCGTGTTGTCCCCGAACACGCCATCCTGGCTGAATGCCAGGGTATTGACGGCGCCCGCCGCCTCGGCCTGCGCCGAGCGCCGGTCCGACAGCCGCCAGGCCTCCTCCTTGAAGGGGACGGTGACGTTGGCGCCGCGCCCGCCCGCCGCGGCGAAAGCCCGTACCGCCGCGGCGAAGCCGTCCAGCGGGGCAAGCAGGGCCTCGTAGCTCAGGTCCTCGCCCGTCTGCCGCGCGAACAGCGTGTGGATGCGCGGCGACTTGCTGTGCGAGATCGGATTGCCGAAGACGGCGTAACGGTCGGTCATGGGGCGTCCTGTGGCGTTCGGGAGGCGGGGACGGCGGGCGTCGCCACGCTGCGTCAGTTGGCCTGGAGTCGGTCGGAGGTGGTGAAGGTCCAGGTGCGGGTGATCTCGATGATGTCGGTATCACGCGCGATGTCCGGGGGGAAGGCCGCGTAGGGAGAGGCCATCTGGACGATCCGCCGCGCCGCGTCGTCGAGTACCCGGTGGCCGGAACTGCGATCCACCAAGACCTGCTGGACGCTGCCGTCGGCGCGGATGATGACCGACAGCAGCAGGCTGCCGTAGGCCTTGCCCTTGGCCGCTTCCGGGTAATTGAGATTGCCCACCCGCTCCACCTTCTGCCGCCAGTCCTCGACATACTGGGCGAATCGGTACTCCTCGACCCGGGCGCCGATGTTCTTCTTGCGCGGGCGCTTGTTGTACTCGTCCATGTTCCGGGCGATTTCCCCTTCCAGGCGGGCGATCATCCGCGCGCTGTTGGCGAGGTCCACCCCCGAGAGGTTGGGGGCGGCGGGGTTCGGCTCGACCCGCTGCGGGTCGGCCGAGACGGAACGCTCGCTCTTCGCCTGGGTCATCATCTGCTGCTGCTGGCGTTCGAGTTCCGCAACGCGCCGCTGCGCGTCGATCAGTTCGTTGCCCTCGCGGGTCTGCGCGGAGACGGGCAGCGGCGTGCTGGCGCGCCGGTTCTCGTCCGTGTTTCCGCCGCCGTCGAGATTCGTCTGGGCCTTGGCCTGGGCATGGCCCTTGGGGGGCTTCCTGGCGCTCTTGCTGTTGACCAGGATCACGTCCAGGGCCTGTTCCTTCGCCTTGTTGAGGGCGTCGGGGAACTTGAAATGGATCGAGAGCAGCAGCAGGTGGAGCGCGACGGATACCGCCAGCGCGATGGTGAGATTGCGTTGGGGCAGCGCGAAGGGAACGGGACCGGGCGCTTGCACGGCGGAAAGGGCCAGCATGACCCGCAATTTTACTCCCCGGCCCCCTCGTCCCCTAAAGGCCCATCAGGGCCGTCCGGCGGCAGCAATTCGAGGAATCGGGCGCGGGCCTCGGCAGTCACCAGGTCCACCGCGTCGATGGCCAGACGGACCCGGGCCCCCCTATCCGACACAGGCAGGGAGTGGACCTTCAGCACCAGGGGCACGGGGTCCAGCCGGACCAGTTCCTCGCGCAGGACGTGGGCCGTGATGTCGGACACCGCTTCCTGGCGCAGCCAGCGCAGGCACCAGTAGCGTTCCATGCCGCGCTGGAATTCCGCGTAGGCTCCGTAGGTCAGCTCGAAATCCCTGAGGGCGGCAAGGAAATCCGCCGATTTGGCAGTGTGGGGGGGCGTCCGGCCCTGCAGGTGGGCGAGGAGCTGCCACTGGTTCATCAGGTCCACATGGCGCCGCAGCGGCGAGGAGGCCCAGGCATAGCACTCGACGCCGAGCCCCTCGTGGGGCGCCGCCACCGTCGTCATGCGCGTCTTCCCCGTGGTCTGCGCCCGGTACAGGGCCGCGACCCCGGCGTCGCGCAACTGGGCGCCCCAGGTGGCGTTGGCGACGATCATCAGTTCCGCCACCAGGGTGTCCAGCGGCGAGCCCCGCGGCCGTTCCTCGATGACGATGCGGCCGGGTCCGAGGCCGGTCATCCGGTCCCAATCGACCCGGTAGGCGTAGTCCTTGCGGTTCTGCTGGCCGGTGGCGCCACGGCCCGCCTCCAGCACCGTTGCGAACTCCCACAGCCGTTTCAGTTCGTCGCGGTAGGGGAATTCGCCCAGGCCGGCCGCCAGGGTGTCCGCGTTGAACAGGGGCTCGATGTCGTGGTGGCGCAGATTGGCGACGATGGGCACCCGCTCGATGCGGGTCTCGCGCGACAGGATGCGCAGGTCCGGCGCCACCTGCAGATAGAGCGAGACGGCCGGCACCGCTCGGCCGGCGCCCAGCGTGAAGCGCTCGACGACTTCCTCCGGAAGCATGGTGATCTTGCGGCCGGGCATGTAGACCGTGGACAGGCGGTCCCGGGCTATGCGGCCCAGATCGCTCTCCGGCCCGAAGGCCAGTCCCGGGGCGGCGATGTGGATGCCCACCGTCATTCCGCCGTCATTGTCGCGGCGGACCGAGAAGGCATCGTCGATCTCGGTGGTCTGCGCGTCGTCGATGGAGAACGCCTCGACTCCGGCCAGCGGCAGGCCGGCGGGTTCCTCCGGCTCCGTCCAGGCGGGGAAGTCCGTGCCCCTGGGGAAGAACTCGAACAGGAAGCGGCCCAGGTGGTAGTCGTGGGTGTCCGGCAGGGCCCCGCAATGGGCGAGCAACTGCGGGACCCCCAGGCCGGTCTCGGCGCAGGCCGCCTCCAGGGCCTTGGTCTCGATGCGGTTGCGGTCCGGCTTGTAGAGCAGCTCCCGCAGCAAAGGCGGAAATTCCGCCGGGAGGGCGCCCGCCGCCAGTTCCCGCACCATCCGTTCCATCGCCGCCGCCTGCAGCCGCTTCTTCTCGAGTCCGGCGAGCGCCGCCTTCAGGATGTCCGGCGGGGCCTTGCGGAACCGGCCCCGCCCCTTGCGGTGGAAATACATCGGGGCGGAATGCAGGCGCAACAGGACGGCCGCTGATTCCACGGGTCCGGGGGCGTGGCCCGCATACTCCCTGGCCAGGTCGTCGAAGGCGAACTCGTCGTCGCCGCAGACCTCCCACAGGAAGTCGACGTCCATGCCTTCGGCATCTGCCTCGGCGCGTTCGATCAGTTCGCCCGGGGCCGGCGCCGCGAAGCGCAGCAGCACGTTTGCCGCCTTGACCTTGGAACGCTTGCCCGACGGAAGTTCCACCTGGAAGGAGGTGTTGTTGTCGGCGAGGACGACGCCGGCCTTGAAGGCGCCGTCTTCCTCGAAGAGGACGTTCATGGAAAAGTGGGGGGGCGGGTGCGGAGGGGCCGCGATTATAACCGGGGGGCCGTCGCGACCAGGACTTCGCTTTCCAGGCGATATCCCGACGGGCTGGCGTACGGCGCCAGCTCCCGTTCCACCTCGGCGGCCAGCGATGCCTGCCGTTCGGCGGGCAGCTTCGACAGGCTGCCGGCCGCGCCGCCCGCCAGATCCAGGAAGGCCTGCCAGTAGGCGGCTGCGTCCGGAAACTCGAGCGTCAGGCGTACGGAGCGGATCTCCGCCGCCGCGAAACCGGCAATGACTCCGGTCAGATCGGCCCGCTCGCCGAAGGCGAAGACGGATGGACGGGCAACCTTGGGCGGCGGCAGCACCCGGGCCAGGCAATCCAGCGCGCAGGCGACCAACGGCGTCGCTTCCCGCGGTCCCCACACGGAAAGGGCGAGCCTGCCGCCCGGACGGAGGACGCGACGGATCTCCTCGACCGCCACGGCCGGATGGGGAAAGAACATCAGGCCGAGGCCGCACAGCACCCGGTCGAAGCTGCCTTCGGCGAAGGGCAGGCGTTCCGCGTCGGCGGCCGCCCGGGGCAGTTCGGGGCAGCAGGCGAGCTGGCCTTCGGCGAGATCCGTCGCCACCACCCAGGCATCCGGTTCCCGCCGCACCGCCGCCATGGCGAGCAGGCCGGGCCCCGCGGCCAGGTCGAGGATGCGCAGGCCGGGACGCAGGTCGGCGGCATCGAGGAGGGCCTGCGCGATGTCGTTCCTCGGACGGGCGGCGGCGCCATATCGTTCGCCGATCAGGTTGTAGCCCTCGCGCTCCAGGCGTTTCATGCGCCGCGCATCGAAGCTCACGTTCGCCTCCGCAACAGATCGAGGGTGTAGAGGGCGAGCCCGGCCCAGATGGCGGCGAAACTCGCCGCCCGGTGCAGGTCCATCGCCTCCCCGTAGACGAAGATCGCCAGCAGAAAGGTGATGGACGGTGCCAGGTATTGCAGCATCCCGATGGTGGTGAGCGGCAGACGGCGCGCGCCGATGGCGAAAAGGAGCAGCGGAATCGCCGTCACCGGTCCCGACAGGACCAGCAGACCGGCCGTGCCGGGTTCCGACAGGGCGAATGCGCCCGCACCGCGCAACCCGAGCCAGGTGAGCCAACCCAAGGCGAAGGGAACCGCCAGCGCCGTTTCCAGGAACAGCCCTTCGGCAGCGCCCATGGCGAGTTGCTTGCGCAACAATCCATAGAGGCCGAAGGTGGCGGCCAAGACCAGCGAAACCCAGGGCAGTCCACCCGTGCGCAGGATCTCGTTGGCGACCCCGGCGACGGCGAGGGCCAACGCCGCCCACTGCAGCGGTCGCAGGCGTTCGCCGAGGAAGACCATGGCCAGGGCGACGCTGACCAGAGGATTCACGAAATAGCCCAGACTGGTCTCAAGAATCCGATTCGCATTGACGGCCCAGACGAACGTGAGCCAGTTTCCCATGATCATCGCGGAACCGAGGGCGACGCGGATCAGGCGCCGGGGTTCCTTCGCCATGTCGCGCACCTGCCCGAAACCTCCGCGCGCGGCGAGAAATCCGCCCATCAGGAGCGCCGACCAGACCACCCGGTGCGCGATGATCTCCAGTGCCGGGACGACGGAAAGCCATTTGAAGAAGACCGGCACCAGGCCCCAGATCAGGTAGGCGCCGAGGGCCGCGGTCACGCCACCGCGCGCGGGCGGCGCGGTCGCCGGACCGCCGGGGGAATTCATGCGAGTCCCGCGAAGCCGATGATGCCGTCCAGATAGTCGGGCCAGCGCGTGAAGCTGTGGTCCCCGCCGGGGAGCACCGTCTGGCGCGCACCCCGGTACCTCTGCACCGCCTGGCGATAGTCCAGTACCTCGTCGCCCTCCTCCACCAGGAGCCAGAATCGCCCGGGTTCGGCGATCCGCGGCACCTCGATGGCGCGCAGTTCCTCCACGTGACCGAGTGTGAAATCGAAGCGCTCTCCCGTGTAGAGGTTGGTCTGGGGACCGACGAATTGCTGCAGCGACAGATGGGCCACCACGGCCGGATTGACCAGCACCGCGCGCAGGTCATGGCGTTCGGCGAGCCAGGTGGCGTAATAGCCGCCGAGGGAGGAACCCACGAGGGTGACCGGCGCGGCAGCGCCGGCGACCAGCCTTTCGGCCAGGGCGATGGCCTCCCTGGGCGACGGCGGCAGCTGCGGACATACGAAGCGGTCACCGCAGCCCCGTGCCACCATCCTCGCCTGCAGGGCACGGGCCTTGTGAGACTGGGGTGCGCTGGTGAAGCCGTGCAGGTAGAGGAGCATTCCCGGCTCAGCCCGGATTGGTCCAGTCCACCAGCCCGAACTTCCACGTGGCGATCACCGCGATGCCGAAGGCGATCCGGTACCAGGCGAAGGGGATGAAGTCGTGGCTGCTGATGTAACGCAGCAGCCAGCGCACGCACAGGAATGCCGAGACGAAGGAGGCGACGAACCCCACCGCCCACATGCCGATGTCGTCGGCATTGAGCAGGGCCCGCTCCTTGTAGAGTTGGTAGGCAGTGGCCGCAATCAGCGTCGGGATGGCGAGGAAGAAGGAGAATTCCGTGGCCGCCTTGCGCGACAGTCCGAACAACAGGCCGCCGATGATGGTGGCGCCCGAGCGCGACGTACCCGGGATCAAGGCAAAGGCCTGGGCGATGCCCAGCTTGAGCGCGTCCATCGGCGACATGTCGTCCACCTCGCGGATCCGGATCACGTGCTCGCGCCGCTCCGCCCAGATGATGACGAAGGCGCCGACGATGAAGGCGATCGCCACCGGCACCGGCTGGAACAGGTGGGCCTTGATCGTCTTTCCGACCGCCAGTCCCAGGATGGCC
>DAOLKI010000032.1:0-11840 GCA_035331665.1 Rhodocyclaceae bacterium | reverse complement strand
CCATGGCCCGCGACGGCCAGGTGCTGCAGAACCGGCGCGGCGACTGGCTGATCCCGGACAAGGCGGACCTGATCCGCGGCCGGGTCGAGGGGCACCCGGACGGCTTTGGCTTCCTGGTCCCGGAGGGGGGCGGGGCGGACCTCTTCCTGCCCGCCAAGGAGATGGACAAGGTCCTGCACGGCGACCGGGCCATCGCCCGCGTCGTCGGCGTCGATCGCAAGGGCCGTCCGGAGGGCAAGATCGTCGAGGTCACGGAGCGGGCCAACACCCAGGTGGTGGGCCGCGCCTACGAGGAACACGGCGTCTGGTACTGCGTCGCCGAGAACCGACGCATCAGCCAGGACATCCTCCTGTCGCCCCCCGAGAAGGGCGACCGCAAGGCCCCGCGGCCGAAGTCGGGCCAGGTGGTCGTCGTCGAGATCCTCGAGCAGCCCTCGAAGCAGTCGCAGCCCATCGGCAAGGTCAGGGAGATCCTCGGCGATTACGCCGATGCGGGCATGGAGATCGAAATCGCGCTGCGCAAGCGCGACCTGCCCTTCGAGTGGTCCAAGCCCGCCCTGCAGGAGGCGAAGGCGCTGCCCGATACGGTGCGCAAATCGGACTGGAAGGGCCGCGAGGACCTGACGGCGCTGCCGCTGGTCACCATCGACGGGGAGACCGCGCGGGACTTCGACGACGCCGTCTGGTGCGAGCGGCAGGGCAAGGGCTTCCGCCTGGTGGTGGCCATCGCCGACGTATCCCATTACGTCAAGGTCGGCGGCACCCTGGACGAGGAAGCCTTCGATCGCGGCAACTCGGTCTATTTCCCGCGCCGGGTGATCCCCATGTTGCCCGAGAAGCTCTCCAACGGGCTCTGTTCGCTGAACCCTCAGGTGGAACGGCTCTGCGTCGTCTGCGACATGAACGTCTCCGCCACTGGCCAGATCCGCCACTACCGGTTCTATCCCGCGGTCATGTGGTCCCACGCCCGGCTCACCTACACGGAAGTGGCCGCCGCCCTGTTCGAGGAGGATGCGGCGGCCCGGGAGAAGCTCGCGCCCCTGCTGCCCCGTCTGGAAGACCTGGATGCCTTGTACCGCGTGCTCGCCAAGGCCCGGGCCAAGCGCGGCGCCATCGATTTCGAGACCGTAGAGACGCGCATGGAGTTCGACGAGCAGGGCAAGATCGCCGCCATCCTGCCCTACGAGCGCAACGACGCCCACCGCATCATCGAGGAATGCATGCTGGCGGCCAACGTCTGCGCCTCGGATTTTCTGAAGGAACGGAACCACCCGGCCCTGTATCGCATCCACGAGGGACCGACGCCCGAGAAGCTCGGCAAGCTGCGCGACTTCCTGGGCACCTTCGGCCTGCAGTTGGGGGGCGGGGACGAACCGACCGCCAAGGATTACGCCCGCCTGCTCGGGCAGATCGGCGGGCGACCCGACAAGCAGCTCCTGCAGACCGTGATGCTGAGGTCCTTGCGCCAGGCCATCTACAGCCCCGACAACGTGGGCCATTTCGGCCTCGCCTACGAGAGCTACACCCATTTCACTTCCCCCATCCGCCGCTACCCGGACCTGATGATCCACCGGGCCATCAAGGCGGCGCTGACCGGAAAGCATTACGAGCCGGGCGACTGGAGCGACATGGGCCTGCACTGCTCGGCCACCGAACGGCGGGCCGACGAGGCGACCCGGGACGTGGAGTCCTGGCTCAAGTGCTACTACATGCAGGACAGGATCGGCGAGGAGTTCGAGGGCAGCATCTCGGCCGTCGTGCCGTTCGGCATCTTCGTTGCCCTGGACCACGTGTTCGTGGAGGGACTGGTCCACGTATCCGAACTGGGTGCCGACTACTTCCACTACGACGATGCCCAGCATGCCATGGTGGGGGAGCGCACCGGCCGCCGCTTCCGCCTGGCCGACCGGGTGCGAGTTCAGCTCGCCCGGGTGGATCTGGAACAGAACAAGATCGACTTCCGGCTGCTGGATGTCGCGCCGCACGGCGGGAGGATCGTGGCGCCGGACGCCGAGGCACCGGCCTCGCCGGCCGGTCCCGCCAAGCGCAAGGGGAAGGCCCTTGGCTGAAACGCGCCTGATTCACGGTTTCCACGCCGTGACGGCCAAGCTGCGCCACGCGGCGGAGGACGTCAAGGAGATCTACCTCGCCGAAGGACGGCAGGACGGTCGCGCGCGGGACCTGTTGAAGGCGGCGGCGGCGGCCGGCGTGCGGGTGATCCCCTCCGATGCGCAACGGCTCGACGGCATGGCGTCCGGCCAGCGCCACCAGGGCGTGGTGGCGCGGGTCTCCGCGGTCCAGAAGTACGTGACCCTGGACGACGTGCTGGATACCCTGGCCGAGCCGGCCCTGCTGCTGGTCCTCGACGGCATCCAGGATCCCCACAACCTGGGCGCCTGCCTGCGGGTGGCGGACGCGGCGGGCTGCCACGCGGTGGTCGCCCCGAAGGACCGGGCCGTCGGCCTCAATGCCACGGCCATCAAGGTGGCGAGCGGCGCGGCCGACACGGTGCCCTACGTGACGGTGACCAACCTGTCGCGCAGCCTGCGCGAGATGCAGGAACGCGGCGTATGGACCGTGGGGGCGGACGCGGAGGCGCCGGCGGACCTCTATGGCACGGACCTCTCGGGCCCGGTGGCCTGGGTGCTGGGAGCCGAGGGCTCCGGCCTGCGCCGCCTGACCCGGGACACCTGCGATATCCTTGCCCGAATCCCCATGCTGGGCAGCGTCGAGAGCCTCAACGTATCGGTGGCGAGCGGCATCTGCCTGTTCGAGGCGCGGCGGCAGCGGGGCGGAAAGGAAGCAAGGAAATGACGGACATGCGATACGTGGACCACGGGACGGGGGGCGGCCCCGAGGTGCTCGTCCCGGCCCGCGGGCCGGCGCCGGAACCCAGGCCCGGAGAGGTGCTGATCGAGACGGCTTGCGCGGGCGTGAACCGGCCGGACGTCCTGCAGCGCGCCGGCAAGTATCCGCCGCCCGCGGATGCCTCGCCGGTCCTCGGCCTGGAGGTGGCGGGGAAGGTGGTGGCCTTGGGGGCAGGGGCCGCACGCTGGAAGGTGGGTGACCTGGTCACGGCCCTGGCCCCCGGCGGCGGCTATGCGGAGTACTGCACCGCGCCGGCCGGCCAGGTGCTGCCGGTGCCCAAGGGGATGGACCTCTGCCAAGCCGCGAGCCTGCCGGAGAACTGGTTCACCGTCTGGGCGAACCTGATGGATCACGGGCGCCTCGCCGCCGGCGAGACCCTGCTGGTACACGGCGGCTCCAGCGGCATCGGCCTCGCCGCCATCCAGTTGGGCAAACTGGTCGGCTGCCGGGTGCTGGCGACGGTGGGCACCCCGGAGAAGGCGGCCTTCTGCACCGCCTGGGGCGCCGATGCGGCGATCAACTACCGGGAGGGGGATTTCGTCGAAGGCGTCAAGGCGGCCACCAACGGTGCCGGCGTGGACGTGATCCTCGACATGGTGGGTGCCGGTTACTTCCAGCGCAACCTGACGCTGTTGAAACGCGACGGCCGCCTCGTCTTCATCGCCTTCCTGGAAGGCAGCCGCGGCGAGTTCGACCTGATGCCGGTGATGCTGAAGCGACTCACCGTCACCGGCTCCACCATGCGCCCGCGCACCCTCGCCGAGAAGGAGGCGATCCGCGATGCCCTGGAGGCCAACGTCTGGCCGGCCATTGCCGACGGCCGCGTGCGCACCCATGTCCATGCCACCTTCCCGCTGGAGCAGGCGGCCGAGGCCCACCGGCTGATGGAAAGCAGCCGGCACATCGGCAAGATCATGCTGGCGGTGCGCTGAGGACCGATGGCCTTCGAAGGGGCCGACCGCCGCCGGGCGCTGGCCATCCGCAAGGCGGCCTACCTGCTTTTCCTGCTGACGCCGACCCTGATGCCGGCGGCGTTGCACCTGGGGGCCCTCGCCGGTCTCCCGGACCTGATGGCCTGGTACCCGGTGTTCTGGGTCTTCGGCCTCATTCCCGTCCTCGATCACCTCATCGGCGAGGACCGCGTCAACCCGGACGAGGCCACCGAGACCCGGGCAATGCAGGACGACGCCTATTACCGCATCCTGACGCTGCTTGCCGTGCCAATCCAGATCGCATTGCTGGCCTGGTCGGCTTGGGTCTTCGTGCGCTGGGATTTCGGCTTCTGGGGCAAGCTGGGCTGGCTGGTCTCCATGGGCGTGGTCTCCGGTATCAATGCCATCAACATCGCCCACGAACTGGTGCACCGGCACGGGCGCCTGGAACCCTGGGCCGGCGGCCTGCTGCTGTCCCTGGTTGCCTATGCCGGCTTCAAGGTCGAGCACGTGCGCGGCCACCACGTGAACGTCTCCACGCCGCTCGATGCCTCCTCGGCCCGCTACGGCCAATCCCTCTATGCCTTCCTGCCGCATGCGTGGAAGTGGAATTTCCTCAATGCCTGGAAGCTGGAGGCGGAACGTCTGGCGCGGCGCGGCCTGCCCGCGATGCACTGGCGCAACGAACTGGTCTGGTGGTACGGGCTCACGGCCCTGATGGCGGCGACGATCACCGCCGTGCTCGGCTGGGCGGGCCTGCTGTTCTTTGCCGGACAATGCTTCGTCGCCTTCACTGAGCTGGAGGTCATCAACTACGTGGAGCACTACGGCCTGCACCGGCGTCGGCGCCCCGACGGCCGCTTCGAGCGCACCACCCGCCAGCATTCCTGGAACAGCAGCTACCTCCTCACCAACCTGTTCCTCTTCCAACTCCAGCGTCATTCCGACCATCATGCCCATCCGGCACGCCGATACCAGGTGCTGCGGCATTTCGACGACAGCCCGCAACTTCCCGGGGGTTATGCGGCGATGGTCCTGCTGGCGATGGTGCCGCCCCTGTGGCGGCGGGTCATGGACCCGCGGGTCCAAGCCTACTACCGGGAGGAACCCGAGCAGCTCGCGGGCCTCGCCTGAGGCCCCCATGGCGGCACGGCGCCATGCGGAACCGTTTCCGCGGCGACCCGCGCGTCAGGCACGCGCGTGCGGACCACGGCCGGCGAGGTCGTGCGCGTGCCGCGCATCGCTTCCCGGGAGGCGCACGCGGGGGATCCGTCCGCCGCCGATCGCAAAGATTCGGCCGGTTGCACGCGACTCGCTTCCGGCGCTCCGGCCTCCGCGATACCGGGGGGTGCGCAGGTACCCGGGGAGCGCCGCGGGAGCCGTCAGCCCTTGGCGGACTCGGAGGTGGCCGGCTCGCCATTGGAATCGAACGCTTCGGACAAGCGGGAAAGCTCGAAGGACAGTCGGGGCAATACCTCGCGCAGGCCATCCGCGTCGCCGGCCCGCGCCATGTTTTCCACTTCCGCCGACGTCACGGACAGTGCCACGGCGCCCACGGCGGCGCTGCTCGACCCCAGCGTCTGGGCGTTGCGCGCCGCCGCCAGCCAGTCGCCACTGGCCGCGTTGCGGGCCAGTTCGTCCTGCAGGCGCGCTGAATCCGCGAGGAAGAGGCGCACGATCCGGGCCCGGAACTTTTCCTTCCCGGGACCCGCGAAATCCGGATTGTCGACCAGCGCCCGGCGGTCCAGAACCGGCAGCGCGGGTCCGGCCGCCTCGCGAGGCGCCGCCAGCGGCTGCAACGTCGGGGCGTATCCGGTGCCGTCATTGCGTCCGTCGCCGTCCTCCCGGGGAATGCAGCGGGCGAGGGCCTGGGCCAGGAGGACCGGCGGAACCGGCTTGGCCAGGTAGTCGTCCATGCCGGCATCGAAGCAGCGTTGGCGATCCTCGGCGAAGGCGTTGGCCGTCAAGGCGATGATGGGTATCCGGCCGCCGGTCTCCTCGGCGCGGATCGCCCGGGTGGCCGCATATCCATCCAGGCGGGGCATCTGGCAATCCATGAGTATGGCATCGTACCTGCCCACCCGGGCCTGGGCGACCGCCTGCTCGCCGTCCTCGACCAGGGTCGGTTCGACGCCGAATGTCTGAAGAATTCCCTCTATCACCATGCGGTTGACGGGATTGTCCTCGGCCACGAGGATTCTTGCGCCGCGCCGCAAGGCCGGCAGTTCATCGATCTCGGCCGAGGACGCGCAGGCCGCCTCGTTCCCGCGAACGAAGGGCAGTTCCACCCGGAAGGTCGTTCCTTTTCCCAGGGTGCTTGCGACCCGGATCTCGCCACCCATCTGGTGCGCCAGGTGGCGGCTGATCACGAGTCCCAGGCCACTGCCGCCATAACGCCGCGTGGTCGAACTGTCGGCCTGCGTGAAGGGGCGGAAGAGTTCGCCCAGGGCCTCCGGCGCTATGCCGATTCCCGTGTCGGAGACCGTGAAGCGCAGCCAGAGCCGATCGTCGTCCGCAGGTCCCGGAATGCGCTCGACCGTGAAGTCGATGCGGCCGGCTTCGGTGAACTTGACCGCGTTGCCGAGCAGGTTCGCCAGGATCTGGCGCAGCCGCGTGGGGTCGCCGCGGACCGGTACCCGGACGTTCGACGGGATGCGCGCCTCGAATGCGGTGCCCTGCCCGGCGGCAAGGTCCCGGTAGATGTCCGTCAGGCCGTCGAGCATGGAGGCGAGGAAAAAGTCGATCTGCTCCAGATGAAGTTTGCCGGCTTCGACCTTCGCCAGATCCAGGATGTCGCCGAGCAGGCCGTGCAGGCCCCGCCCGGAAGCGGCCAGACTTTCCAGGTAGCGGGCCTGCTGCGGGTCCAGGGGCGTGCGCCTCAGCAAATCCGCCATTCCCAGGATCCCGTTCAGCGGCGTGCGGATCTCGTGGCTCATGCTGGACAGGAACTGGGACTTGGCGGCGTTCGCGGCGTCGGCTGCCTGGCGGGCCTCCTCCAGTTCCCGGTTCCGCTGGGTGAGGTAGTCCGTCAACGCCTCCAGCACCCCGACAACCGTCTGAATCTCGTCGCCGCGGCGCTTCTGCATGGGGCGGCCGGTTAGGGCTTCGAGGGTCAGCGCGGCGCTTTCGCGCAGTCGCCGCAGGGGGGCGAGAATCCAGCGCATCAGCAGGACGCCGGCAACCACGCTGATCGCCAGGATGGCCAACGTGGCGAGGGCGGCCTGCCGGTTGCCGGCGGCCAGATGCATATAGGCGGCGCCGCCCTCCATTTCCGCCACCACGACATACGCATCGTCCACGATGGTCACCGGAAGATAGGCCGCGGTGAGATGGGTGGCACTCCAGTGCCTGTAGACCGGGATTTTTCCGGTGAAGGCCTCCTGGATCGCGGCCGTGTCGGGCGGTGCCGCGTCCGGTACCGTCGCGGCGAGGGTGCGGCCGGCACGGCTCACCAGGAAGATGTGCAGGCCCAACTCCGACCCGAGGCGGCGCAGCAGGTCGGAATCGATCCGGGTGCCGGCAGTCAGGGTTCCGACGATCTGGCCCTGGTGGCGCAGGGGCTCCACGGCGCGCACCGTGAGGGTATCCGACTCGACTGCGCTGACCAGCGCACCGGTTCCCTCCAGGGCCTCGAAAATTCCCCAGTGGTCGGCTCGGTCGCCGTTCTGCGCCGGGTCGTGGGCCCGGTAGATCACGGTCTGGTTCCGGTTGGTGACCTCCAGGATCGATGCGCCGCCGGCCGCGTAGGCCTGGTCCATGACGGCGCGCAACGTGGCCTCGTCCGCAGGCCGTCGGGCCAGCGACCGGCCGAGGCTGTTTCGCCCCGCCGTCAGTCGCGCCGTCAGCCTCACCCGGTGGGACTCGTTCTCCAACAGGACGATGACCTCGTTCCCCACCGCCTTGACCTTCTGGACCTCCCAAAGGTCCACTGCCTCATGGAGCACGCCTGAGGTAAGCCTAAAGGCGAACCAGTGCGAGCCGATCGCCAGCAGTGCGAAAACGAGAATCAGCGCCGCGATGGTGGAGGGGCGTCGCATGGCCGAACGTGGGCGAATTCAGTCGCCCACGGGCGAAACGCCGTGCTGGTGCAGGATATTCTTGCCCTCGGCCGACCGGATGAATTCGATGAACGCGCGTCCGGCGTTCCCCGGACCACCCGGTCCGTGGATCAGGCCGAACTCCAGGACGGCCGCATAACGTCCCGACGCCACGTTCGCCGGGGTCGGTTCGACGCCGTCCAGGATCAGCGGAACGACCTTCGTCGTGCAGGCGGCGAGCGCGGAGCGATTGAGGAAGCCGAGGCTGGTCGGGTAGCGGTCGAGGAGGGCGATCAACTGGGGGTCCAGATGGACCACCTTGATCGTGCCGGGAAAGCTCACCTCCTTCAGGGGGAGGACGATTCTTTCCAGCGCCAGACGGCTGGCATCGGTCTTCTCGCGGCCGATGGCCCGGATCGGCGCGGAACGGCCGCCGAGCTCCCGCCAGTTGGTGATGCGGCCTGCATAGATGTCGGCGACCTGGGCCGATGTGATCGCCTTCACGTCGACGCCTGCGCCGGCCACGACGACGACGGGTTCGCGGCCGATCGGGAGGTATCCCAGTCCCTTGGCCTTTTCGTCGTCCTTCAGGGGGCGCCCCACGCGGCCCAGGCTGGAAAGGTTCTCGCCGACGTCGCGAATCGCGCCAGCGGTGCCGGAAGAAGGAGGCACGATGACGCGATGGCGTTGCTGCCTTGCGTTGAAAGCCCTCGCCAGTTGCCCCAACACGTATTCCGGATTGCCGCTTCCAGGTACGACCAGGTCGTCGGCCAGTGCGGCAGCGGAGAGCACCAGGGCCAGCCCAGCGATCGCCCAGGCGGGCCACGCACCCGCGGGTGAGGTGGGACGAATCGGGCTCATGGTGGTTCGTGCGGTCGGAGGCGCGTCATGGTCCCGCCGGTGGCCGGCGGAGGCGTCCATGATATCCGCTCGATGGCCGCCGGGTAAGACCGACCTCCATGTTCCGGCGATTCGGGAACCGGCGTCCAGGGCGATGGTTGAGGAACGACCGGGAAACCGCAGTCCCGTGACAAAGGGACCGGCCCCTCACAGCATCGACTCGGCGTCCCGGTAACGCACCGGTGGTATTTCGTCCACAGGAATCCGCACGAGCAGCGTCGCCAATGGCCCGACGCCCGTGTCGGGCGTCGCCTCCCAATAGCTGACGGCCTCGTAACCGTCCGCCGGGCGGCGGCCGGGGCGGAGGACCCCCATGCGGTCCACGCTGACCGTCCGCCGCATGTGGTGCAGGTGGCGCGCCGGTTCCTGCATCACGGCCACAACGTCATCGAGGTAGTCTTCCAGGGTCGGCGCGGGCCGGAAAGGAGGAGGCGTCGCGTTCCATTGCCCGTCGGCGTCGCCGCGCGGGACCGGGTTCCCTGCCCAGGCCGAGCGGGAGAACGGATCCTCGCCGGCGATGCGGTAGCTGCCGCCTTCCAATTCGCCGTCGGACAGGCCCAGACGTCGCGCCTGCATGTGTTCGAAGGCGTGGCGGATCAACTGCCGGAACACCAGTCGGCCCATCAGCGACAGCGTATGGACCTCGGTGCGGGACACGGCGTGCAGGCGGTGGTTGGCAAAGGACACCATGCGCTGCGGCATGTCGGCGACCACGAGCTCACCCTCCAGGCGGCTCCCGAAGACCGTCTTTTCCCGGCGACCGGCGAGGAGCAGGGCGAAGATCTCGTCGGCGTCCTGACCGTGCGGCGAGGCCAGGAATTCCCTGACGTTGGGGTCCCGGCCCGCGATCGCGCCCATGGATTCGGCCGCCCCGAACAACAGGTGCACCAGGGGATCGCCGGCGAACGCCCTGCGATCGATCGCCACCGGCGGGCGCAGTCGGGCGACGACGAGCCGGGTATGCAGGATGGCCTCCTCGACGGCGGGCGCGAGGCGGCGCCGGTAATCCGGCAGGACGCGCAGGCGCGGGTCTGTCCGGTCCACGATGGCCTCGATCGCGATCTCGACGAGACGCCGGTCTTCCGGCGGGACCGCCTCTTCCTCGGTCGGGAAAAGGTGCTTCAGGAATTCGAACATCCGCCAGCCCTTGTCGCGTCGTCGGGTTCGGGCGGACCAGTGTGCGGAAAAACACGCGCGGCTGCAACCGGAATGGTCCCGGGGAGCGGTGCCACGACGGAATTGCCAAGGCCCCCGGGCGGGGCCGCAGGCCAAGGCAGGCCGCCCGCGACGCGGGCGGCCCGCGGAATCAGGCCTGGCGACGTTTGCGGCCGATCGCGCCGACGAGACCCAGCCCGGCGAGCATCATGGCATAGGTTTCCGGCTCGGGCACCGTCGGGGTGAAGGTTACCGTCGCGCCCATGACGCCGTTGATCTCGTTGTCCCCGTCCGCCTGCAGGGCACCGGGACCACCCCAGACGATGGACGCGTAGCGGAACGTGTCGCTCGTTCCCGTCCCGACCGCATAGGTGAAGCCGTCCCACTGGATCCCCGTGTTCGACATGAAACCCTCGAGCCACACGCGCTGGGTGACGGCCTGGGTCCAGGTGACCCTGTCGTTGGACAGGTAGACCGTCGATTCGATGGCTTCCAGCGGCAGCGGTCCATGGTCGATGGTGTTGAAAATGATGGCGGTCGAGGCGCCGGGCCCGAGGTCCCATACCGCGCCGCCGATGACGGTGCCCGTTTGCAGCCAGTAATTGTCGATGTGGCTGCCCGCGAACGTGCGGTCCTGGTCGCTGGGGTAGGTGTAGCCGAAACTGCCGGTGCCGGTGAGGTCGTCGGAACGGCCGGCGGCATTGGCCGCGTCCCCGGTCGTGCATCCGACGCAACTGATCAGGGGCGCTGCGCTATAGCCGGCGGGATTGAACACGCCGTCGTCGAGCAGGTTCCGATCCACGATCTGTTGCCGGTTCGCCAGCGTGTCCGCCCCGAAATACAGCTGGGCAAAGGTGCCGACCGTCGCCCCCTGCCAGTTGCGGGAATCGTTCGGGTCCGTGACGAGCGCTGCCGAGGCCGCCTGGGTGAGGCCGAGCGCAAGCGCGGCGACGGCAATGTCTTTCGATCGGGAAACAAGCATGCGACGGGCTCCTTGTGATTGACGCTGAATCCGAGCGGCGAATCGCTCCGCCGGTATTTGAGGGACAACTAATTGAAGCATGAACCGGTGCCGGCACGACGGCAATAGTCCGTTCGGACTAACATCCGGCCCACCGGCAGTCGGGATTGCCGGAAGGGCACACCATGGGCAAGGATTCGGAGCGGCATGGGCCGCCGGAGGACCACGGGAATCCGGGGGAACACGGGAATCCGGACGCCTTCCTGGTGGCCGTGCGGGGGGCGTTGCGTCCCCTGGCGGACGCAAGACGGGCCGGTGAGATGGCGGCCTACATGCGCAATCGTTTCCCCTTTCTCGGCATCCAGACGCCGGCCCGACGGCATGCCACGATGCCCATCATCCGTGGGTGGTCCGGACCTCCGCTCGCCGCCGCCGCCGCTTTGTGGCGGGCACCCGAGCGGGAGTATCAGTACGTGGGCTGCGACCTGCTGCTGCGCCACGCGGAACGGCTCCGCGCCGCGGACCTGGACGACGTGCTGTCGCTGGTTGCGGCGAAATCCTGGTGGGACACGGTGGATGCGCTGGCCCGCGTCGTCGGACATCTCGTCCGCCGGAACCGCCGCCTGGCGGCGCGGATGGACACGCTCGTCGCGGATCCGGATATCTGGCGCCGCCGGGTTGCGCTGCTTCACCAACTGGGCTGGCGGGAGGAGACGGACGTGCCGAGGCTCTTCGACCACTGCCTGCGCCGGGCCGGAGACGAGGACTTCTTCATCCGCAAGGCCATCGGGTGGGCCCTGCGGGATTTCGCGAAACACGACCCCGGGGGCGTGACACGCTTCATCGATCAGAACGCCGGCCGGCTTTCGGCCCTCACCCGGCGCGAAGCGGCAAAGCATTTGGGCCTCTGAGTCCGTGGATCGACCCTGCATCGGCCACCGCTATTAGTCCGAACGGGCTAATGACTCTCGGCGCGCGGCGACTTAG
>DAOLKI010000031.1:0-11866 GCA_035331665.1 Rhodocyclaceae bacterium | reverse complement strand
TCATCAACAAGGAGGCGCCCGTCTCCAAGGTGAAGAGCCTGATGGACTACGAGGTGACCCTGATCGGGGAGATCCTGGACGGGGGCATCTATCGGCACACCACCAGGATCGTGGTTCCGGTCACCAGCCTGTGCCCCTGCTCGAAGAAGATCTCCGAGCGGGGTGCCCACAACCAGCGTTCCCATGTGACCGTGGCTGCGAACACCAATGCCTTCGTCTGGATCGAGGACCTGGTGGCGATGATCGAAGCCGAGGCATCCTGCGAACTCTACGGCCTGTTGAAGCGGCCGGACGAGAAATACGTGACGGAGCGGGCCTACGACAACCCGAAGTTCGTCGAGGACATGGTCCGCGACGTGGCCGGCGTCCTGAACGCCGACCCGCGCATCGATGCCTACGTGGTGGAATCGGAGAACTTCGAATCCATCCACAATCACTCGGCTTACGCGCTGATCGAGCGCGACAAGCGCACCGATCCGCCCGGCGCCTAGGTTGGCAGTGCCGGTCCCCGGCTCCGCGGTCGCGTCCCCGTCCCGGCACCCCTGATCTTGGATGCGGCCGCATCCTGCGCGCCCATCCGCAACCATTCGGCCTGCACGCTGATCGAACGCGACGGGCGTCCTGA
This sequence comes from Rhodocyclaceae bacterium, assembly GCA_035331665.1. Classification (GTDB taxonomy): domain Bacteria; phylum Pseudomonadota; class Gammaproteobacteria; order Burkholderiales; family Rhodocyclaceae; genus JAEUNJ01. The sequence goes on along the minus strand of DAOLKI010000031.1, from coordinate 11,241 downwards.
GCCGCGCGTCGCGTCCTGAGCCGCGCGTCGCCTGAAGCGCCAGAAAAAAACAGGGGCGACCAGCGCCCCTCGTCGTTTCAGGCTTCGCTCCCCGTCACCAGAACTTCCAGGACCATCGTTTTTTCGTCATGGTCTTCTCCACATCCTTCGACCAGTTCGATTCCAGCCCGCGGGAGATCGCGTAGGCACCGAACTGCTTGTCGTTTTCGCTGATGTGGTGGGTCAGCCAGGCCTTCAGGAAATGCAGCAGTTCGAAGGTGATCTTGGCCTGTCCCGTGGTGAGCTTCTGCTGCAGGTCGGCCACCTGCGTCATCAGGCTCTCGTGCTGCTGCTTGTGGCCCTCGAATTCCGGGTAGTTCAGCAGGCGCATCAGACTTTCCTCGACGGTGAAGTGGATGCGCGTGTATTCGGCCAGGCGCCACAGGATGTCCCGGCTGGCGTCGCTGCCCTTGTGCTGATGGATCGCCTCGTGCAGTTCGTTCAACATGCCGACCAGCGCCTTGTGCTGCTCATCCACTTCCTGGAGGCCGACGCTGAATTCATCCGACCACTGGAAAAGCTCGCTCATGGACCCCCCATCGAAAGTAATACAGTCAGGGGCGCGACTCTATGCCTGCCGGAATTTACAATTTTGATCCAAATCAACTTTGGGTCCGCAGTGCACAAAAAAGGGCGCCGAAGCGCCCTTTTCTTGGGGACAGGGCCTCGTCAGGCCTTGTCGGTGCTCCGTGCCTGCAGCTTTTCCTTGATCCGGGCGGACTTGCCGGAACGGCTGCGCAGGTAGTAGAGCTTGGCCCGGCGCACGTCGCCGCGGCGCTTGACCTCGATGCTGGCGATCAGGGGGGAATAGGTCTGGAAGGTCCGCTCCACGCCCTCGCCGGAGGAGATCTTGCGTACGATGAAACTGGAGTTGAGGCCGCGATTGCGCTTGGCGATCACCACGCCTTCGAAGGCCTGGACCCGCTTGCGGTCTCCTTCAACCACGTTAACGTTCACGATGACCGTGTCACCAGGAGCGAAATCGGGGATGGTCTTGCCTAGGCGGTCGATTTCCTCTTTTTCAAGCTGCTCGATCAGGTTCATATCATTGCTCCTTTCAATGGCCTCTGGCCTTGGCCGCAGAGCAGGGTCGCCCCTGATGCGTGCCGTTTCTACGTTTCGCGCTCCCGCCGGAATTCCTCCAGCAGCCGCGCCTCTTCCCGGTTCAGGGCACGGCCCGCAAGCAGGTCCGGCCTTCTGAGCCAGGTCCTCCCCAGCGCCTGTTTCAGGCGCCAGCGGCGGATTTCCTCATGGTGCCCGGAGAGCAACACCTCCGGCACCGGCATCCCGTTCCACTCCTCCGGCCGCGTGTAATGCGGGCAATCCAGCAGCCCCGCAGCGAAGGATTCCTCCACCGCCGAGGCCGCATCGTTCAGCGCCCCCGGCAATTGCCGCACGCAGGCGTCTATCAGGGCCATGGCGGCGATCTCGCCTCCCGAAAGGACGAAGTCCCCCAGGGAGATTTCCTCTTCGACACAGCGCTCGATCAGGCGCTCGTCGATCCCCTCGTAACGCCCGCAGAGGAGGATCGCCCCCTCCCCGGCCGCCAATTCATCGATCCGCGCCTGGGTCAGGGGCCGGCCCTGAGGCGACAGGCAGATCACCCGACCGCCGCCGCGCGCTTCCCTCGCCGCCGCAATGCTCGTTTCCAGCGGCCCCGGCAGCATCACCATCCCGGGACCACCCCCGTAGGGCCGGTCGTCCACCGTGCGGTGATTGTCCGTCGTCCGGTCCCGCGGGTTCCAGCAGCGCAAGCTCCACAGGCCCCGATCCAAGGCCCGCCGGCTGACGCCGGATCGCGTCACCGCATCGAACATCTCGGGAAACAGCGTGATGACGTCGAACGCCAGCATCACGCTACCAGTCCCGTTCCCACTCCACGCGGATACGGCCGGAGGCCAGATCCACGTCCTTCACCACCTGCGCCACGAAGGGCATCCAGTGCTCTTTCGCGTCCTTCGCGTCACCGTCGCGTACCACCAATACGGAATTGGCGCCGGTCTCGACCAGTTCCGCCACCCGACCGAGGGCCTCGCCGCGCGCGTTCTCGACGGCCAACCCCACCAAGTCCGCCCAGTAGAACTCTTCGCCCCCCGTCTTCGGCAGGGCTTCCCGGGGTGCCGCGACGAAACTGCCGACCAAGGTTTCCGCGGCGGTGCGGTCTTCAATCCCTTCCAGCCGGGCGACCCAGGTTTGACCGTGGGGCCGGAATTCGCGAACTCCGACCTGTCGCCATTCCCTGCCTTCCGCCTCCGCCCCGACCCACCACTGTGGCATGTCGCCCCAGGAGCCTGGATCGTCGCCGAAGGGGTGGACCTTCACCCACCCCTTGACGCCATATGGGGCGACGATGCGCCCCAGGACGATCATCTGGCTCAGGCGGCCTTCTGGGCGTTGAACTGCTTGACCAGCCGGGCGGCGGTCGGCGACAGCTGCGCGCCGTGCCCCTGCCAGTAGGCCAGCCGCTCGGTATCGACCGACAGGCCGACTTCGTTCCCGGCGGCGACGGGGTTGTAGTAGCCGACGCGCTCGACGAAACGGCCATCGCGCCGGTTACGCGAGTCGGTGACGATCATGTTGTAGAAAGGGCGCTTCTTGGCGCCGCTGCGGGCCAGTCGGATGACGACCATGTCTCGTTCCCCAGGAATCGGAAAAAGCTGGTGATTGTAGCGGGAAACGACACGAGCCACAAGGGCCGTGGAACGGCGGTGGCGCGAACGCTTGCCGGTGTGGACGCGGCTGTCAGTGCCCTGCGAACACCCCCGCGATGGTCCCCTGGACAGCCATGGCGGCGGCCCGCGGGTCCGGCGCCTGCCGGATCGGCCGCCCGACGACGATGTAATCCGCACCGTTGCGGAATGCCTGGGCCACGTCCACCGTCCGCTTCTGGTCGTCGGCCGGCCGGTTCTCCACGGGCCGGATGCCCGGCGTGACGACCAGGAGTTTGCCCCCCAGTTCCCGCCGGATCATGGGTGCCTCGAGGCCGGAGGAGACGATACCGTCCACGCCCGTTTCCAGGGCACGGCGGGCTCGCGAGAGGACCAGCTTTTCGACGTCGCAGGCGAAACCCAGGTCGTCCAGATCGCCCCGGTCCAGGCTGGTGAGCACGGTGACGGCAAGGATCTTCAGGTTGCCCTTGTCCTTGGCCGCGGCTTCCATGATGGCCTGGTTTCCATGGATCGTCGCAAACGTCGCGCCGCTTCCGGCGAGCGCGCGCACGGCGGACCGAACGGTTTCCGGGACGTCGAAGAACTTGAGGTCCACGAACACCTTCTTGCCCTGCCCGGTCAGCCATTCGAGCAATTCGAAATAGCCGCCGGCCATGAAGAGTTCGAGACCGATCTTGTAGAAAGTGACGGCGTCGCCCAGTTGCGCGACGAAGGCGCGGGCGGCTTCGGCCTCGGGCAGGTCCAGAGCCACGATCAACCGGTCGCGCGGATCGATGGGCTTGTCAGAAAGATATTCGCTCATGACGGATTCGGTAGGGTGGATGGCCAGCCGCGGATGGCCGGGGGATCGCGGGCGATGCCTTGGAACGCGCCAGGTGTCTTCCATCCCAACGCCATTCGCCGCGCTCGCCACTCGGCCGGGTGGTTCGGAAATCTCCGCAGGTTCGGCGCGAATTTTACTAGAATCGATTTCGGATCGCGGACGGACCCCGAGCACCCATGCCAGAAAGCGAACTTCCTCCCCAACAGTCTCCCGCCATCCAGGCTGCGTTGGCCTGGCTGGCCGCTCCGCCGGCCGAGGATCCCCTGCTGGATCTGGTGCCGCTGCGCACCCATATCGATGCATTGCTCGAGGCCCGGCTGCCACCCCTCCAGGCCCTGAAGATTCTCGAATTGTTCCAGCCACGCGCCAACCGGGTCGTGGATGCCGCAAAGCCGCTGCTCCTGGATGCGGTCCTTCCCCTGGCCCGGCGGCTGCGCAACGTAGCCCAGGCATTGATCGAAGTGCTGGGTGCGCTCGCGGCCGGATACATCCGGAGCCTGCAGGACGCGGATCAGGCGAAGCTCCGGGGCCCCCAGCGCCATCCCAATGTCCTGGCCAATCACGTCCTGCGCAATTTGGCCCAACAGCAGGAGATCACTGCCTTGATTTCGGGCCCGGCACCGGTAGACATGTGGGCCATCGCCCAGCAGGCTTTCCATCTGCGTCACCCGATGGTGCCGGTGGAGACGGACCTGCCGCCGGAGAACTCCCCCGCCGAGCGCACGTTGAAGGGGATGCTGGGCTTCGCCGCCGCGCAGCCGGAAAGCATGGCGCCGCGCGAGAGCGCATTCCTCGTGCGGTTCCTGAAGCGTTACGGGCCGGCGGTGGAGATCTCGCAGTTGCGCCCCGCGCAACGATCGGACGAGTGGTTCTGGCTCGAGGAAACGCGCGATCTGCCGCCGGTGGCGATGGCCCGGCGGCCCCCCGCGGACATCGGGAATGTTCTCTATTTCCGATGTACGAACCTCGGCGAAATGACGCGGGAGGTCATCACCCAGATCACCGACGGGGTCGCCCCCGCGGCCATGGACCTGGATGATGAAGTCGCCTTCCCCGATTTTCTGAACGTGCTGCGGCGAGCCCAGGAGCGTTGGTCGGCGCCGCCGCGCCGGCTGTTCGCAAGGCATCGCCACAACTACCGGGTGCATGTCTGCGCCAACCCCGGGCCGCTCTGGCAACTCCTGCATGGAGACTTGGACCCGGAACGGGATGCGAGCCTGGTGTCGACCGATTGGATGGTCCTGAACGAAAGCGCTGGCGGCTACGCGATGATGCACGTGGCCGGAGGCATCAGCGGGCTCGTGCCCGGCGGCGTGATCGGCATGCGGGCCGGCGCGGACCGGCCGTGGAGCATCTGTCTGGTCCGTTGGGCCCGCAGCGACAATCCGGAACACGTCGAAATCGGGTTGGAACTTCTGGCTCCCTCGGCGGAGCCGGTGCGCATCGCGCCCCAGGGGAGGGGCGAGATCAACCCGATGCCGGCGCTGCTGCTGCCACCGATCCCGCGCATGGACCGGGGCGAAACGCTGCTCACCGCCCGGGGCGTCTTTCGCCCGGGCCGGTTCGCGCTGATCGGTGAAATCGGCGAGCAGGTTCGGGTGTTTCAGTGCAATGCCACCGGGGTCGACATCCAAACGAGCAGCGTGGAAGTCTTCGGTTTCGACCGCGACCCGTCGCCGATCTGATCAACGCCGAGGCACGCCGCGCCGGGCGGGCGCTCCGCCTCCCATCTCGGCGACGGCCAGCGCCCCCAGCAGGACGACGCTCCAGCAGAGATGGAGCCACGCCAGGAAGATCGGCAGCGCAGAGAATGCGCCGTAGACGATCCGGTAGGCAGCGAATCCGATGACGTATTCGCTGAACAGGCGCTGCAGGAGCGCGAGCCCGAGGGCGGCAAGGATCCCGCCGGTCAGCGCGTGCGGCCACGGCACGGCCGGGCTGGGGACCGCCCTGTAGAGTCCGGCGAACAGGCAGGCCAGGAAAGTGAACGACAGGGCGGGAAAGAAATAGGTGTTGGCCCAGGCAGTCTCGCCGAGAAATCCGAACGAGGTGCTCGCCGCAACGGTGGTCAGGGCCAGCATTCCGCCGAACAGCAGGGGTCCGGCCAGCAGGGCGACGAGATGCCGGGCGACTCGTTGCAGCAGCGGCCGCGGCTCCGGATTCCTCCAGATGCGATGGACCGCGGATTCCACCGCAAGCATCTGGATCAATGCGGTCACCGCGACGCCGACGCCGACCTCCCAGGTCAGTTTCCCGGCCTTGTTCGCGAACTGCCCCAGATAGCGGGCGACAATGGCACCCGCCTTCTCCGGCAACAGGTTGGCGAGCAGGAATTTCTCCAGGGCGCCGCCGAGCGCATCGCCCAGCGGGAAGTGGGCCAAAATCGTGGCGCCGACGGCCACCAGGGGAACGAGCCCCAGCAAAGTGGCGAATGAGAGGCCCGCGGCGGTCTGCAGGCAACCATCCGTGAAGAACCGTCGCAGGACTCGGAACGGAAGGGTCAGGAGGCGGGGCATATAATCGGCGGCCGCAGTCGCGGCCCTCGGGCCGGCGATCCCATCCGCGTCTCGTGTCGCAGCATTTCCGTCAGCCGGCCATGACATTATCCCCGAAAGCCCGCTTCGCCAATCTGGCGGCCACGGTCGCCCTGGTCCTGCTCATCTTCCTTTGCCTGGCCTGGGAGTTGTGGCTGGCCCCGTTGCGACCGGGCGGGTCTTTCCTGTCCCTGAAGGCCCTGCCGCTGCTCATCCCCCTTTTCGGCCTCCTGCATGGCCGTCGCTACACGCATCAATGGACGTCGCTGCTGATCCTCGCCTACTTCGCCGAAGGTGTCGTGCGGGCAACCACGGACCACGGCGCTTCAGCGTTACTGGCCATCATCGAGATATCGCTGTCGATCGTCGTGTTTGCCGGCTGCATCGAATTCGCGCGGCGCACGGCCAATCGATCGGCCTGAGGTCTCGGTCAGCCGTTTCAGGTGACGGGGTTCAAGACCTCCGGCCCGAGACGCCGGGCGGCGGGATAGTAGCGCTCCATCAGGCCGGAGGCGAAGAACCTCTCGACCTCGGGCGCGCAATCCGCCGTTTCCACGGTGAATCCCGAGGCCACCTGCTCAGCCAGGATGATGAGGGCACCGACACCGGACGACTCGATGCGCGTGACTTCCGTCAAGCGTATGACGACGCGATGCCCGGGCGTTTTTGCCAGCCGCTCTCTCGCCGCGACCAGCATCGCGCGCGCGGTCTGGAAGTCGAACTCCCCGGAGACGTGAATCCGTATCTCGGCGTTGCCTGCCTCAACCCTGACCATCGATCTCCCCCTCCCTGCGCTCGCTCTCCGGCGCCCGGCGCAACTCCATGACCTCGGCCAACGGCGTGGGCCGCCCGAACCAGTAGCCCTGCATCTGCCGGCACCCGAGCGCCGCAGTCAGGCCCAATTGTCGCTCATTCTCGATTCCCTCGGCCACGACCTCCAACCCGAGGCTGTGGGCGAGATTCACGACAGCGCGCACGATGGCGACTGCATCCGCACTGTCCTCGATGTCGGCGATGAAGGAACGGTCGATCTTCAGCGTGGTGAGCGGGAATCGCCGGAGATAGCTCAGCGACGAGTACCCGGTGCCGAAATCATCGATGGCGAGGCGGATCCCCAGGGACTTCAGGGATCGCAGCGTCTCCGCCGCAATCGGGGCGTTCTCGATCAGGACGCTCTCGGTGATTTCGAGTTCGAGCCGCCGCGGATCCATCCCCGTTTCGGCGAGCGCCCGCGTCACGTCGGCGACGAAATCCGGTTGGCGGAACTGCCGACCCGAGATATTGACCGCCAGTCGGTGGCCGTCGGTGATCCCCGACTGGATGGTCAACATCTGGCGGCAGGCTTCGCGCAGGACCCAACTCCCGACGGGGACGACCAGGCCCGTTTCCTCCAGGATCGGCACGAACCGCGCCGGCCCGACCGTCCCGTGTTCCGGTGACTCCCACCGCAGCAGGGCTTCAACGGCGACGATCTGCCACGAGAACGCATCGGCGATGGGTTGAAAAACCACCCGGAACTCCCGCCGGTCCAAGGCCGTGCGCAGCGAGGCTTCGAGACCCAGGTCTTCGAGCATCGTTCCCGACATGACCTGGTTGTAGAAGACACGCGTACTGCGTCCGGTGCCCTTGGCGCGGTACATGGCGATGTCCGCGTGTTTGAGCAGGGTCTCCACATCGTCGCCGTCATTGGGGTGACAGGCAATACCAATGCTGATTCCGAGGTACACCGTTCTGTCGTCGATGACGAACGGGGCCGCGAAGGCTTCCAACACCTTGCCAGCGACGTGGTCGGCATCCTCGGGCGCGTGAAGATCCTCGAGAACCAGGGTGAACTCGTCGCCACCGATCCGTGCCACCGTGTCCTGATCCCGGACGACCCCGGCGATACGCTCGCCCACCTGTCGCAGCAGCCGGTCGCCGACGGAATGCCCGAGGCTATCGTTCACAAGTTTGAACCGGTCGAGATCGAGGAACATCAGCGCGACGAGACATGAATCCCGGTGTCCCCGCCGCAACGCCTGGCGCAGGCGATCGGCGAACAGGCTGCGGTTGGGAAGGTCGGTGACCTGGTCGTAGTTCGCGAGGTATTCGAGGCGCGCTTCCGCTTCCACCCGCTCGGTCACGTCCTTGGCGGTGGACACGTAATGGGTGATGGATCCGTTGGCATTGCGGATCGGGCTGATCGTCTTCTCCTCGAAGAAGATCGCCCCATCCTTGCGTCGGTTGGTAAACACCGCCCGGAACACGTCACCTTTCCGGATCGTCTCCCACAGCCGATCGAAGAACTCCGGATTGTGGCGTCCGGAGTTGAGGAGACTGGAGGGACGGCCGACAGCTTCATCGAAACGGTATCCGGTACTGGCCTCGAAAGCGGGATTCACGTATTCGATGATGCCTCTGGCATCGGTGATGAGAACGGCGTCGCCCGACTGGCCGACGGCCCGGGCGAGCATGCGCATCTCCCGCCTGATCCGTTCCTCCCGGTCCGCATCGTGCAGGACGGCGAGCCGGTAACCTTTGCCCATCTGCGGCAGTTCCGATATCTCGACTTCAAGGCGGCGCAGACCGTTCGGACGTGCGCGAACGCCGTCCGGAACGATCGGCGCTTCGCCGAATCCCCGCGAACGGGGCGCAAGCCACATGGCGAGAGACTCGCCCGCGAGCGTCTGCCGGCCAAACAATGCACCGGCGGGCGCGTTATGCCAGGCGACGCGGTCCGATGGGTCGAGGATGACGACAGCCGTCCGCTCGACCGAACGCTCGTTGGACGCCGAAAGGTCCATGGAACCCGGATTCCGGTTCAAACGAGCAGGGACATCGGGGGCACGCCCTCTTTCCCTCTGCAACCGCTCGGAAATGCGTGTTTGATCGATTGATCTAGGCGGCCCACGTTTCCCCCTTTGCAGAGTATGCAAGACTCCCGGAGGGATTTTCGGCCGGGAGGTTTCGGGGAGGCGTGTCCGGGGCCTCGAAAGGCGGACGCGGGAATCAGGCGCTGAACGAAATCCTACAGCTTTTCATGGATATTTCAAGGCAGGCGGTCGTCAACGTCGGCGCCCCCCTCCCTCCAGATTCAGGGCCTGCTGCGCGCTCACCACCTCCTTGGCCAAGTCAGCCAGCTTGCGCCGCTGGTTCCTGGCGGACCGGCGCAGCAGTTCGAAGGCCTCGGTCCTCCCCAACTTGTGCTGAACCATCGCGATTCCGATGGCAATGCTGATCTCCCGATCGGAGTCCAGCGCCGTCTGCAGGTGGCGCCTCGTTTCCCTGAGCTCGCGAAGCTCGTCGGCCCGCGCCAATGCGGCTTTCATGGCGGGCACCAGTTGCGACACGTCGATCGGCTTGACCAGGTAGCCCAGCCCGCCGAGCCGGGTGGCCTTTTCCACGAGGGCATCTTCCCGAAACGCACTCAGGAACATGAAGGGCACGTGGTCCAGATCCCTCAGGCGCTCGGCCAGTTGGAGGCCGTCGCCGCCCGGCAGGCGGATGTCGAGTACCGCCAGGTCGGGCTTGATGCCCGCCGCCAGAAGTTCCTCCGCCTCGTTCGTGGTCTCCGCCGCGTGGATCTCGAAACCTGCATCCTGCAGTCCCGGCACCAGCGTGGCAAGGACGAGGCGATCGTCCTCCACCATCAGGATGCAGGTGCCGCGTTCCCGCCGGACCGTTGGCGAATCAATGGATTGTTTCATGCACGTTCTCCCTGGGCCTTTCCACGAAAACCGGACGCGTCACCGTCAAGGTCGCGACGACATGGTCTCCGTCCTGGACCCACTGGACGGCCGCCCCGCTGCGGGGCAGCAGGGCGAATACCAGCTGCAACCCGTCGCCGAATCCTATCTGCATGGCGGGGGCAAATCCCTCAGGCAGCCATCCGCGGTTCCGCACGGTCACCTGCCCGACGGCCTGCTCCGCATCGAACCGCATCGCGATCTCGATCGGTGCGCCCTCCTCGCCGTGCTTTGCGGCGTTCGAAAGCAACTCGTTGATCACGAGCGCCATCGGGACCGCCTCGTTTTCCGCCAGGATGCAGTCCCGGTGATCGCATTCGATGGTCGCCCTGACCGGTACCTGCCACAGCGCCTCGGTGTTTTCGGCGATGCGTTTTGCGAGTTCGCAAAGCGCAACACCGGCGGCGGCCGGTCCCTGGATGCCGTGGACGACGGCGATCCCCTGCAGGCGAGAGATGGCATCGGTGATGGGTTCCGCAAGGGTGGGCTGATTGCGGGCCAGGCGGCGCAGGATGCCAGCCACCCCCTGCAGGTTGTTCTCGATGCGGTGGTGCACTTCCCGGATCAGGGCGCTCCGATGCGCCTCCTCGGCAGCACGGCGTTCCCGTTCGAGCCGCTTGCGGTCGGAAATGTCGTTGAAGACGCCCTGCACGACCGGGCTGCCCGCGAGTTCCATGGCGGTGGAACGGATATCGACCGGGAGCCTCCGGCCATCGGCCCGGAGAACGATTGCGTTTCGCACCTCCTTCTGCCCGGTGGTCAGACACTCGCGCAGGGCGGCTTCATGGAGGCCGCGATGTTCCGGCGGGAACAGGTCGTGCAGGGACATGCTGCGGATTGCGTCCTTCGTGTAGCCCAGGATCCGCTCCCCGGTGTGGTTCATCTCCAGGATCCTGCCTGCGCGATCGGCAATGACAATGCCATCCGCCGAGTTGTCCATCAATGCCTGGTAGCGGGCCTCCGTCTCGCGCAACGCCGTTTCCGTCCGTTGGCTGGCGCTGACGTCCTCGACGAGGACGAGGAAGTAGTCCACCGACCCGGTCTCGTCGCGCACCACCTGGATGTCCACCTGCGCCGCGACGATTTCCCCGTCCCGGCGCACGTAACGTTTCTCCAGGGCCAGGTGGTTCTCCGGGCCTGCAGCCATCCGCATGTAAGCCGCGCGGCTCTTTTCCCGGTCCTCCGGATGGGTCCAATCCATCCAGCTGCTGGTCAGCAGGTCCTCCTTGGTGCATCCCAGGATCTCGCACAATCGTGTGTTCACGCGGATCAACGTCCGGTCCCGGTTGGCCAGGGCGACGCCGAGGAAGGGCATGTCGAAGAACCGCGCAAGAAAGCGGTCCTTCTCCGCCGACTGCACCCGGAGATCCAGGGCGTGGGACCGCTTTTCAGTCCGCCACAGCATGATGAGCATCACCGACACGACGGTGACCGCCGCCGCCGCCTGCAGG
>DAOLKI010000030.1:0-11943 GCA_035331665.1 Rhodocyclaceae bacterium | reverse complement strand
CCGCCCTCACCCAGACCCAGCTCTCCATCCCGGTGGCGGGGGGACGCCCGGTGCTGGGCACCTGGCAGGGCATCTACCTGTGGGAGCACCGCACCCGCGGCCATCGCCGGGAAGTGGTGCTCCACCTGATCGGCGAATGAAGGACCGCAATTGAACGACAAGAAGACCGACACGACCCCCTTCCTGTGGCTGCTCGCCATCCTCGCCGTCTGCGGGCTGACCGGCGCCGGCTTCGCCTTCATGGGCGGCCAGCGCCAGCACAATGGCATGGTGTGGCGCTGGCTGCGCCCGGTCGTCCTGCAATCCCCTGCCCAGACGGCGGTGCCGGTGGACGTGAAGGACCACCGGCGCGTGGCCTACGTGGTGGTGCAGACGGAAAAGGGGCTCTATTTCCTCTCGGGCACCGACTTCGTGCCGCAGAAGGGGGCTTCCGTGGTCGTCCAGGCCAACGAGCAGTGGGAACTGTGGCTCTGCGCGGCGGATGGCGGGCTCTGCTCGCCCATCCATTCCTTCTGCGCCGGCATGGCCTGGCCGATGCCGGAGCGGGAGGCCGACGGCAGCCTGCCCGGCTGCCACGCGCCCCATACGGGCCGCCCCCTGCCCACCCCGGCCGCCGACGAGAAGCCGCCGGTGGAGGCCATTCCCGGCGGCATGGGCAAGCGCAAGCGGACACCGCCGCCGGCGGGGATCAGCCATCCGCGGGAATGGGCCCACCTGATGGGCCTGCCGACCACCCGCTAGGGACGCGTCCATGTGCCAGCTCCTGGCGATGAACTGCAACACGCCCACGGACATCTGCTTCTCGTTCGAGGGTTTCCGCAGCCGGGGCGGCCTGACCGACGTACACACCGACGGCTGGGGCATCGCCTTCTTCGAGGACCGGGGCGCCCGGCTTTTCCTCGATCCCCGGCCTTCCGCCGAATCGCCGGTGGCCGACCTGGTGCGCCGCTATCCGATCCGGTCCCGCAACGTGATCGCCCACATCCGCAAGGCGACCCAGGGGCGGGTGGCGCTGGAGAACACCCACCCCTTCCAGCGGGAACTGTGGGGCCGCTACTGGGTGTTCGCCCACAACGGCAACCTGAAGGACTATGCCCCGCCGCTGGACGGCAGCTTCACGCCGGTCGGCGACACGGACAGCGAGCGCGCATTCTGCCACCTGATGCAGACGCTCAAGTCCCGCTTCACCCGGCCGCCCAGTCCGGCCGCCCTGTTCGCCTTCCTGGAGGCGCCGGTGCGGCGGATCGCCCGGCACGGGGAATTCAATTTCCTGTTGTCCAACGGCGACTGCCTGCTGGCCCATTGCGCGACCCGGCTCAGTTACGTGGTGCGCCAGGCCCCCTTCGCCGTCGCCCACCTGAAGGACCAGGACGTCAGCGTCGACTTTCGCGAACTGACGACGAGCGAGGACCGGGTCGCCGTCATCGCCACCACGCCCCTGACGGACAACGAGGACTGGATCGCGATCCCGCCGGGGACGCTGGTCATGTTCCGGGAAGGCCGCCCCCTGTCGGGCACGCCGACGGGAACCCGCCCGACCTGACCGGCCCCCGATTGCCGCGCGACGGGCGACGGATCACCGGTCGCCGTGCCGCGGTTTGACCCAGGCCAAGGCCCGCCCGGCGCGCGGAAGGGAAAATGCGCCGATGAGGATCGCGTGGCTCATGCTGTTGTTCGGCCTGGCGCTGCTGCCCGCCACGGCGGCGGACGGCGATCCGCTGCCGCTGCAGCCCTTCATCGACCTGGCGGCGGCCGGTTCCGTCATCCACCTGGCACCCGGCCGTTACCGGGGCCCGGCAGTCATCCCCAAGCCGCTCACGCTCGACGGCGGTGGCAAGGCCCGCTTGGAGGGCGATCACCATGGCACCGTACTGTGGGTCAAGGCCAGCGGCAGCGTGGTGCGCGGGCTGACGATCGCCGGGTCGGGGGATTCCCACGACGGGGTGGATGCGGGCATCCTGATCGAGGGGGACGACCAGGTCGTCGAGGACAACGTCGTCGAGGACGTTCTCTTCGGCATCCACCTGCGGCAGGTGAACCGGTCCCGCGTGGCACGGAATCGCGTTTCCGGAAGGGCGGCGCCCCTGGGCGAGCGCGGCGATGCCATCCGCATCTGGAACAGCCGGGACAACCTGATCGAGGGCAACGACTTCTTCCGTGCCCGCGACCTGACCTTCGCCAACTCGCCGGACAACCGGCTGGTCGGCAACCGGCTGCGCGATGCGCGCTACGCCCTGCACCTGGTCTTTTCGCCGCGCACGGTCGTCGAAGGGAACGACATCGCCGAGACGGGAACCGGCATCGTGGTCCTGTATTCCCCCGACGTGGTGGTGCGGAACAACCGGATCGCCCACGCGCTGGACGGCGGCGGCGCCTGCATCGCCTTCAAGGACAGCGGGGAGGGCCTGGTGGAAGGCAACACCGTCCTGCACTGTGCCGTCGGTTTGCAGGCCAACGCGCCCCTCAACGATGAGCGGATCATCACCATCCGGGGCAACCGCTTCGCCCACAATTTCACCGGCCTGTCCTTCTACGGCGAAAAAGGGGGTCACCGCGTCCTCGCCAACCGTTTCGAGAACAACCTGACCCAGGTGGCGGTCAGTGCCGCGGGAGTCGCGGCCGCAAACGTGTGGGAGGCCAACTACTGGGACGATTACCAGGGTTTCGACCGGGACGGGGACGGCGTCGGCGACACGCCCTACGAAATCTACGTGTTTGCCGACCGCATCTGGATGGAAACGCCGCGGGCCGTGTTCTTTCGCAATTCACCGGTCCTCGAGCTGCTCGACCTGCTTGAACGGTTGGCGCCCTTCTCGTCGCCCACCCTCGTACTGCGCGATGCGCGCCCGGTGGCGCACGGGCGCGCCCAGCGCGCGCTCCGGTAGCTCGCGCGGATCCGGCGGGGCGGAATTGCCGCTCCTCGACGAACGCAGGCGCTTCACGACCCTGATCCGCGTTTCCCTACGTGATTTTTTCCCATATATTTCCGGCGTTTCGAACTATTCTTGCCGGATCGAGGAAAAACCGCCCTGCGGCCCGGTGACGGGCGGCATGGCTGGCGGGGGCTGCGGATGGAATGCGTATTGTGCCGGGAGGCCGGCGGTGATTTGGTGTGGCAGGACGATGCCTGCCGCGTCGTGCGGGTGGGCGGCAGGGAAGGGGACGACAATCCCGGGTACTGCCGCGTGATCTGGCGCACGCACGTGCCGGAAATGACCGACCTCGACCTGCATGACCGGCGGCATTTCATGGCGGTGGTGTTTGCGACCGAGGCGGCATTGCGCGCCCTTGTCGCGCCCGACAAGATCAACCTGGCGAGCCTGGGAAACATGGTCCCTCACCTGCATTGGCACGTGATTCCGCGCTGGCGGGATGACCGCAGCTTCCCGGGATCCGTCTGGTCGGCGCCGCTGCGCGACCCGGGCCGGCGCGAGCCGCCGGCCGCCGACAGCCTGCACCGGGCCATCGACCGGGCGCTGGCCGAGGAACAGGGGGGGACGTTCGCATGAATCCCTTCGGCCTGCCGCCCCTGGCGAACGACCACCCGCCCGACTTCTCGGATGCCGCCCATTGCCGCAAGTGGCTGGCCGGCGTGCCCCTCAACAACCCGGCCCAGGCGCAGGTCCAGTTGTTGCGCCAGCTCCACCTGCTGAATCGGCACGATCTCGCAGCCGGCGCCCGGATCGAAATCCTCGAGGCGTTGCGGCAGCCCGTGATCGCGGTCCAGGAAACCGGGCTCAAGCGTTTCGCCGGCAAGGCCCTGCCCCTCGCGGCGGGCGAGGAGGCTGCCTTTGAAGCGACGCAGAACCTCTGGCAGGCCCTCGCCGACGGCTACCTGCGCTGCATCGAGGCATGGATTTCCGAAGCCCGATCCGATGCGGACCGCAAGGCCCTGGCCGCCGAACGTGCCCTGGCGGCCCTGGGCGCCAAGCAGCTCGACATCTACCGCGGCGGGCGTCAGCCCGCCCCGCCCCATTGGCGGCTGCTCCATGCGGTGTTCCGCGCGGCCGAGGACATGCGCGTCACGGGGGTGGGGGTGGCCGAGGAAGAGGGCCGCGGGGCTTCGTCGACACCGATGGCCGCTTACGCGGCGGCCCTGTTGCTGCACTTGGCGAGTCCGCATGAATTCACCCCGCGCCAGCTCGCCTGGGTGGTCCGCTGGGCGCGACGCTGGTCCGGCAAGGTCGTCGTCGGACTGTCCATGCCCTCGGACCCCAAGGCCATCCCGGTCTGCGTGGACCTGGCCTCCGACCAGCCGGCCGGATACATGCCGCGGGCCGGCGACGGCGCCCGTTGGCTGGACCCGACGGAACTGCGGCGCAGCGTGAAGACCCGCATCGTCCGCCTCGACAAGGGCGAATCCCCCGCCTCTCTGCAACTGGGCGACGATTGCACCCAGCCGGCCTGTGGCGAGGTCCTCAACCAGGTCTATCAACGGTGGTGCCGCGGCGGCCTGGGACGACGCCAGGACCGGCGGCCGGCGGACGGCGGCTGCGAGTTCGTCTGCGACATCCCGGCCATCCACTATTACCTCTCGGGGCGCAAGCCATTCAAGCAACCCGGAATGGCGGGCGACGACCTGCTGCGCATCGAACGCGAGGAGATCGCCACCTTCGGGCGAATCTCCACGCGCCGCGAGGAGAATTTCAGCGTGCAACAGGGTTTCGAGCTCGAGTCATGGCAGGTGCTCGAAGACTGGAGTCTGCTCAACGAAAGCGCCACCGGGGTGCGCATCGCCCGTAACCTGCGGCAGCCCGGACACCGGGTCGCCCCCGGACAACTGGTCGCGGTGCGGCCGGCGGATGCCCGCGCGATGCTGCTCGGCATGGCCCGATGGGTGATGGCGGGCGGCGACGGAATGCTGCACGCGGGCGTGCAGTTCTTCCCGGGGCAGGCCGAATCGGTGGCCCTGCGCAGCACCGGCCTGACCGCCGTTCGCGAGCCCTATCGTCCGGGTTTCCTGCTGCCGGCGATCGCCGCCCTGGACCAGCCGGCGACGGTGGTCCTGCCGACCGGCTGGTTCCGCGTCGAGGGCGTGGTGGAGGTGTTCACCGACCGGGCCCGGCAGATTCGCCTCGTGCGCCTGGTCGAGCGCGGCGCCGACTTCGAGCGCGCGGAATACAAGACGACCGGATGACCTCCCCCGCAGCCGCCTTCAACCTCCCGACCGACACGCGGGATACCCGGCGTTGCCTGGCGGCCGTGGCCGCGATGCCGATCACCGACGTGAACCGGGCACACCCGGCGCTGGCGGCACTGCTGACGGCGATGATGCACAACCCGCCGCCGCCGGCCGGCTATCTGGAGGTACTGGAGATGGCCCGGTCCTCCCTCGCCTTCCTGCAGGAGGAGGTCGCGGCCCGTTATGCCTCGAAACCGCTGCCGCCGGCGGAGAACGAGGACGAGCCCTTCAGAACGGTGGTGGGCCTTTGGCAGACCATGGCACGCAGCTATTCGCTCGTCGCCGAGCGGGGCGGCGGGGACCCGGCCGTCGAGCAGAAGCTGCCCCTGATCTGCCACCGCTGCATCACCTACGCCGGACTTGCCATCGTCGAGCATTACCGGGCCCACCGCACCGTCGCCAAAGGGCTCTGGCTGGACGTGCACGGTTACTACGACACGGCCGACGAATGGGGGCTAGCCGGCACGGTGGTCGCCGAACCGCTGGCCACCGTCGGCCGCAGTTCCACGTGCAGCCAGGCTTACGCGGCCATCCTGCTGTCCGACCTGGCCAACCCCTACGGCCGCAGCCCGCGGGAGTTCGCCTGGATACTGCGTTGGGCCCGGCGTTTCGCGCCGATGACGGCAGTCGCCCGTCCGGACGCCAACGAGGGCGGCCGGGGCTACGGCGTCGACCTGATGCAGGACGAAGGCCTGAAGCCCGTCGAGTTCATGTCGGAAACGCCGTCGGCCCGGCTGTTCGACACCACGGCCCTGGGAACGGAAGTGCAGAAGGTGCTCGCCCAGCTGAAACAGGAAACACCGCCCATGCAACTCGGGCTGGGTGAGGAATGCACCGCTGCCCAGGCCCACCGCCTGCTCCTGTTGCTCTATCGCCCGTGGTGCCTGGCCGCCATGCCGCGGCGTTACGAGCGCAAGGCCGCGAAGGGTCAGTTGCCCGCCACCTACGGCTTCGAGAAGGCCCACTACTTCATCACCGGCCAGGAGTTTCAGCAGCCCCAGCACGTGCGCATGTTCTCCCGGGCCGAGATGGATTCCCTGTGGACCTTCCGCAACCAGCTCGACCCCACGCAGCCCCTGCAGGTGCGGGCCGCGCAACTCGGTTTCATCCTCGACAACTGGGACATCTGCGACCAGTCGCTGAACGGTTACCGGTTGCGCCGCGGGTCGGCAGGGAGCCGTGTGATGCACGGCGAACTGCTCGCCATCAAGCCCGCCGCGAGCGACCATTTTCAGCTCGCCTTCATCACCTGGCTGATCCTGGAAGAGAAGAATCGATTGCATGCGGGAATCCAGGTCTTCGCCGGGCGGCCCACCGGCACGGCGGTCCGGCCGACGGGCGTGAACATCTCCCCGTCCGAACGCTACGCGATGGCCTTCCTGCTGCCCCCGGTACCGGCCCTGAAGGAACCGGCCTCGCTGTTGATCCCGCGCAACTGGTACCAGCCGGAACGGGTCATCGAGATGTTCACGGACCGCGCCGTATTCGTGCGCCTGGTGGACCTGCTCGCCCAGGGCGCCGACTTCGAACGCTGCAGCTTCGTGCCCGCCGACTGAGCCCGGCCGGCCGCCGTCTAACCCGCGAACCTGGACGGCGGAAACACCGCGCGGAAGCTGCTGCCCTTGCCGACCTCGCTGGAAATTTCCAGCGATGCCCCGTGCCGTTCCAGCACGTGTTTCACGATGGCGAGCCCCAGGCCGGTGCCGCCCGATTCCCGGGACCTGCCCCGGTCGACCCGGTAGAAGCGCTCGGTCAGCCGCGGCAAGTGGCGGGCCTCGATGCCGATGCCGTCGTCCTCGACTTCGAATGCCGCCTGCCCGTCCGGGCGCCTCTGCCAGCGCAGGGTGATGCGGCCGCCGCGCGGCGTGTAGCGCACCGCGTTGGTCATCAGGTTGCCGAAGGCGCTGTGCAACTCGGCCGCGCTGCCCACGATGATCGGCGGACCGCCCTCGTCCGTGGCCTCGATCCGGTGCCGGCCCGCCGACAGCGCAACGGCATCCTCGCGCAACCGGCCCAGCAACGGCCCCATCTCCACCCGTTCGTCGGGCGGCGGCCGATCCGTTTCCAGGGCGGAGAGCGTCAGGAGGTCGTCGATCAACCGCTGCATCCGTGTCGCCTGCTCCCCCGCCAGTCCGAGGAAATGCTCCTGTTCCTGGCGCGAAAACTCCTCCAGGCCATCGCCCAGGGTTTCGATGAATCCGCTGATCACGGTCAGCGGCGTCTTGAGTTCGTGCGATACGTTGGCCACGAAATCCCGGCGCATGGTTTCGAGGCGTTGCAGTTGCGTGACATCCCGCGCCAGCAGCAGGGTGCGCCCGGCGGCAAACGGCGCGAGCTGGATCTGCAGGCTGCGTCCTGGCCGACGCAGGCTCTGGAAGAGCAGGGGTTGCCGCGAATAACCGGCGGCCAGGTAATCCACGAACTCCGGCTCGCGCACCAGCTGCGTGACGGGTGCTCCCCTGTCCTGGTGCGCATTGAGCCCGAGGCAGGACTCCGCGTGGGCGTTCATCCATTCGATGCAGCGTTGGCCGTCGAGGATCACCACACCGTCGGGAAGGGCCTCGGCGGCCAGACGGAACCTTTCCGCCATCTGGCCGAGCTGTTCCCGTTGCGTCATGGCGTGGCGAGCCCGGCGGTGCAGGGCCCCGTAGACCCGCTCCCAGGTGCCGCGGGCGCTCGGTGTCTCCGTGCCCTCCACCTCGTAAGGCCGCTCGACCCAGCGCACCAGGCGGGCGAGTTGCCAGAACTGGCGAAGGACCACGGCGACCAGGGCAGAGAGGGCGGCCACGAGCGTGCCGGTTTCCTGTCCCAGCAGCCAACCGGAAAAGGCCGCCGCCGCGACGAATGCCGCCGCGGCCAGAAGATCGGCTACCAGGGTGTTCAAGCCTGGAGCGTTTCCGAGAAGCGGTAACCGCTGCCGCGCACGGTCTGGATCAAGGCGTCGTGGCCCGTGGCCTCCAGCGCGCTGCGCAGGCGCCGGATGTGCACGTCCACCGTCCGCTCTTCCACGAACACGTGATCACCCCAGATCTGGTCCAGCAACTGGGGTCGCGAGTGCACCCGCTCCCGGTGCGTCATCAGGAAATGCAGCAGGCGGAACTCCGTCGGGCCCAGATTGATGGCCTGGCCGCCGGCACTCACCCGGTGCGTCACCGGATCGATGCGCAGGCCGCCCACCTCGACGGGATCTTCCGTCATCTGGGGTGCCCGCCGGCGCAGCACGGCGTTGATCCGGGCCTGCAATTCGCGCGGGCTGAAAGGCTTCGTGACGTAGTCGTCGGCGCCCGTCTCCAGCCCCCTGACCTTGTCCTGTTCCTCGCTGCGCGCGGTCAGCATGATGATGGGGACCTCGCGCGTCCTGTCGCCGCTGCGCAGGCGCCGGGCCAGATCGATTCCCGACATGCCGGGCAGCATCCAGTCCAGGAGGATCAGGTCCGGAAGCGCTTCGTTCACCAGTCGCAGGGCCGTCTCGGCGTCGGGCGCACGCAGCACGGCATGGCCCGCCCGCTGCAGGTTGGCGACGATCAGGGCCTGGATCGCGGGTTCGTCTTCGACGACGAGGATGTTGGCGGGCATGGGACGGGAAAGGGGGCGCAGTGGAGACCCGCTGACTCTATTGCAGGCCGGTGACAGTATTGTGACAAGGGTGATCCGTCCGGAAAATGCGGCAGGACGACTGCGTTATCATACGTCCCCCGATTTTCTGCCCCCCTGGACCCCGGGAGTGACCATGGCCGGACTGGACAAGAACATCCCCAACCCGACGGAGATCAAGCTCCATCAGCGTTCCCGGCTGCTGGAGATCCATTTCACCGACGGCTCCCATTTCAAGCTCCCGTGCGAGTATCTGCGGGTCTTCAGCCCTTCGGCCGAAGTGCGCGGCCACGGCCCCGGCCAGGAGGTTCTGCAGACCGGCAAGCGCAACGTCGAGATCACGGCCATCGAGGCGGTCGGCAACTACGCCATCAAGCCCGTCTTCTCCGACGGTCACGACTCCGGCATCTACTCCTGGGACCTGCTCTACCACCTCGGCGTTCACCAGGCCGAGATGTGGCAGGCCTACCTGGACCGGCTCGACGCCGAAGGCAAGAACCGGGACGTGGACACCACCACGCAGCCACCGAAATCCGGTGGCGGCTGCGGCAGCCACTGACGGCGCCGTTTCGCGAGGATCTTCATGCCGGACACCCATTTCGGTTTCGAGACCGTCCGCGAGGAGGAGAAGGCCGACCGCGTGCGCGGCGTGTTCTCCTCCGTTGCCGGCAAGTACGACCTGATGAACGACCTGATGTCCCTGGGCCTGCATCGGTTGTGGAAGGCCTTCGCGATACAGGTCTCGGGGGTGCGGGCCGGCGACCGGGTCCTCGACGTGGCGGGCGGCACCGGCGACCTGGCCGCCGCCTTCGCCCGCCGGGTCGGCCCGGAGGGCGAAGTCTGGCTCACCGACATCAATAACGCCATGCTGGCCCGCGGCCGGGACCGGCTGCTGGACGAGGGCCTGATCACCCCGGCAGCCCAGTGCGATGCCGAGAGGCTTCCCTTCCCGTCGGAACATTTCGACGTGGTGACCGTCGCCTTCGGCCTGCGCAACATGACCCGCAAGGAGGCCGCGCTGGCCGAGATGCGGCGCGTGCTGCGGCCCGGGGGCCGCCTGCTGGTCCTCGAGTTCTCGAGGGTGAAGGACGCGCTGGCGCCCTTCTACGACCTGTATTCCTTCAAGATCCTGCCCTGGCTCGGCGAGAAGGTGGCCGGCGATGCCGCGAGCTACCGCTATCTTGCCGAATCCATCCGCATGCACCCCGACCAGGAGACCCTGAAGGCCATGATGGAGCAGGCCGGCCTGTCCCGGGTGGATTATTTCAACCTCACCGGCGGCGTCGTGGCCCTGCACCGGGGCTACAAACTGTAAGCTGGCGCCGCCGGGGCCTTGAACCCTCGGGCATCGGCAGCATCTAAGCGGACGCAATCCGCGCATACGAGAGGAGAAACCATGAAACGATTCCTGATCGCCCTGTTCGCCGTCACCGTCGGCCTCGGCCTGACCGCCCACGATGCGGAAGCCAAGCGCCTGGGCGGCGGCAAGAGCTTCGGCATGAACCGCGACGCCGGAACCATGCGCCAGGCCTCGCCGGCGCCGACCTCCCCGACGGCGCCCGCGCAGAATGCCGTCCCGGCCAAGCCGGCCCCCGCCGCCACGCCGCAGGCCCCGGCGCCGCAGCCTTCCGGCATGAGCCGCTGGCTGGGGCCCATCGCCGGCATCGCGGCAGGCATCGGCCTCGCCGCCCTGCTCTCCCATTTCGGTCTGGGCGAGGGCTTCGCCTCCATCCTGATGATGGCCCTGCTGGTCTTTGCGGCCATCTTCGTCGTCCGCCTGCTGTTCCGCAAATCGGCGCCGCAGGGCCAGATGCAATACGCCGGGGCCGGCGGCCCCGCCGGCTACACGGCACCGGCCCGCTTCGAACCCACGGCGGCGCCGGCCGGCGGCAGCGCCGGCAGCGTGCCGGCCGGCTTCGACAGCGAAGGATTCCTGCGCCAGGCCAAGCTCAACTTCATCCGCCTGCAGGCGGCGAACGACGCCGGCAACATGGAGGACGTCGCGAATTTCACGTCGCCCGAGATGTTCGCCGAAATCAAGATGCAGTACGAGGAGCGCGGGCGCAATGCCCAGCGCACCGACGTCGTCCAGTTGAACGCGGAGTTGCTCGACGTGAACTCCGAAGCGGAGCGGCACGTGGCCAGCGTCCGTTTCTTCGGCCAGATCCGCGAGGAGGAACGGTCGGCGCCGGAAGCCTTCGACGAGGTCTGGCACCTGACCAAGCCCGCCGCCGGTGACGGCGGATGGGTGGTGGCGGGGATCCAGCAGGCGGCGTAAGTCAGTGCTCACCGGCCTGTCCCTGGCAGCCCTTAACCACCTGCTGGGGCAGGCGGCCTGGGCGCGGCAGCGCCTCGCGCCCCATGTGGGGAGGCGGGCGCGCATCGACATGCCGCCGTGGGCCGTGGAATTCCGGATCGGTTCGGACGGCCTGGTTTACGAACCCGGAGAACCGGGTGCGCCCGACGTGACGTTCGCACTGCCCTTCGATGCGCCCCTGCGCGCGCTGCGTGGCCAGGCCGAGGTCTTCCGGGACGCCCGCGTGGACGGCGCCGCCGACCTGGCGGACGCCCTCAACTTCGTCCTGCTGAACCTGCGCTGGGACGCCGAGGAGGATCTCTCCCGCCTGGTCGGGGACATCGCCGCGCATCGCCTGGTGGGTGGGGCCCGGGCATTCGCCGGATGGCAGAAGGGTTCCGCCGAACGACTGGGCGCCAACGTCTCGGAATACCTGCGCGAGGAACAGCCGCTGCTCGTGGGGCGCCGGCAACTGGACGACCTGGCCGACGGCATCCGCGAATTCGAGCGCTCCCTGGCCGACCTGGAAGGCCGCGTCCGCAAACTGTCCTGAGGCCGGGCCGCGCGACCGGGGGACCCGGACCGGACGCAGGAAAGCCCGCTCTATCGTGGCATCAGAGACGTCGATTTGATCCGATCCCGAGGCCTGCGGAGAATCCGCATTCCACGCACTTCGAGGATTCGTCCCATGCCCCGCCGCAGTTTCCTGATCGCCGCTCTCGCCACGCTCCCCATCGCGTTCGCCGCCACCCCCGGTCAGGCGGACACCGCGAGATACCTGGAAGAGGCCCGCAAGCTCGCTTCCAGCATGCCGCCGAAACTGGTCGAAGTCCTCGAGGACGAGATCGCCAAGGGCGGTGCGGCCCAGGCC
>DAOLKI010000029.1:1728-11952 GCA_035331665.1 Rhodocyclaceae bacterium | reverse complement strand
TGTACTTGCGCCTGCCGGTGCTGAAGTAGCGGTAGGCCACGTCGATGGTGATGCCTTGCTCGCGTTCGGCCTGCAGCCCGTCGGTGAGCAGGGAAAGATCGACGGCTTCCAGGCCGCGCTTGCGAGAAGTGCGTTCTATGGCGTGCAGCGTGTCGGCGAGAATGGCCTTGGTGTCGTAGAGGAGGCGCCCGATCAGGGTGCTCTTGCCGTCGTCAACGCTGCCGCAGGTCAGGAAGCGCAGCAGGCCGTTGTCGATCTCCGGCAGTCGTTCGATGGCGGACATCAAAAGTATCCTTCCTTCTTCCGTTGTTCCATGGAGGCGTCCGAGGTCTGGTCGTCGAGCCGTGTGGCGCCGCGCTCCGTAACCGTGGTCTCTGCGGTCTCGACGATGATCCCTGCTACCGAATCCGCGTCCGATTCGACGGGGGCGGTGCAGGTGATGTCGCCGACGGTGCGGAAGCGCACCCGCAGTTCCTCGACGATGTCGCCGGGTTTTGCGGGGGTCAGGTCCGTGACCGGCTGCAGCAGGTCGCCTTTGCGCACCACGGGCCGCGTGTGGGCGAAGTAGATCGAAGGCAGTTCCAGGCCTTCGCGCTCGATGTATTGCCACACATCCAGCTCGGTCCAGTTGGAAATGGGAAAGGCGCGGATGTTCTCGCCCTTGTGCACGCGCGCGTTGAACAGGTTCCAGAGTTCGGGCCGCTGGTTCTTCGGATCCCACTGGCCGAATTCGTCGCGGAAGGAGAAGATCCGCTCCTTCGCCCGGGCCTTCTCCTCGTCCCGGCGGGCGCCGCCGATGCAGGCGTCGAAGCCGAATTCCTCGATCGCCTCGAGCAGGGTTACCGACTGGTGCTTGTTGCGGGATTCACCGGGGTTCTTCAGGACCACCGTGCCGCGAGCCATGGAATCCTCGACCGAACGGACGATGAGGCGCTCCCCCAGTTCGGCGGCCCGGCGATCGCGGAATTCGATGACTTCCGGATAGTTGTGGCCGGTGTCGATATGCAACAGCGGGAAGGGGAAACGACCGGGGCGGAACGCTTTCTCGGCCAGCCGCAGCAGGCAGATGGAGTCCTTTCCGCCGGAGAAGAGGAGGGCCGGGTTGGCGCACTGGCCGGCCACCTCGCGGAGGACGTGGATGGCCTCGGCCTCCAGCCAGTCCAGGTGGGAAAGGGTGTGTTGGGCCAGGAAGACGGTCACGACCCGGTCCTCCGCAGCGGGGTGACGTTGCCGGCGTGCAGCCCACATTCCTTCGTCTCGGGGCTTTCCCACCACCACCGCCCGGCACGGACGTCCTCGCCGACGGCGATGGCCCGGGTGCATGGCGCGCAGCCGATGCTGGGGAAGTGGCGGTCGTGCAGTTTGTTGTAAGGCACGTGGTTCGCGCGCAGATACGCCCAAACCTCCCGTTCGCTCCAGTCCGCCAGGGGGGAGAGCTTGACCAGCCCGTTGGCCTCGTCGAAGGCCACGGGGCGCAGGTTGCCCCGGGTTGCCGCCTGTTCGGCGCGCAGGCCGGTGATCCAGGCGGTATTGCCGGCCAGGGCCCGCTGCAGGGGTTCCACCTTGCGCGCATGGCAGCAGGCCTTTCGGCTTTCCACGGAATCGTAGAAGCCGTTGATGCCGCGTTCCGCCACGCAGGCCTCCACGAGGTCGTGGCGCGGATACCAGGTCTTGAGCCGGATCCCGTAAAGGCGTTCGGTCTCGGCGATCAACTCGTAGGTCTCCGCCGGCAGCCGGCCGGTGTCCAGCGTGAAGATTCCGATGGGAATCTCCTCCCGGGCGATCATGTCGGTGAGCACCATGTCCTCGGCGCCCAGGCTGGTGGCGAAGACCACCGGCGCATAGTCGCGCGCGGCGTTGCGCAGGAAGCGCACCGTGGCGGCAGCTTTCGCGGCAACGGTATTGACGAGCGTTTCGTCGGCCAGGTCGGCGAGGGCGTTGGGGGGCATGGCGTTCTCCTACGAAGGCGTGGTACGGCGTTCAGGCCGCCGCGCGGCGGCGGAACAGGGGCAATGGCTGGTCGGCGGCGGACTGGTAGACCTCCGGGAACGACGCGAAGGCGCCCAGGGCGTCCTCCAGGTCCTCGCCGGTCTCGCGCAGATCGAAGGCATCGAAACCCACGCGGGCCAGGAAGAACAACTGGTCCTGCCCCAGGTCCCCGAAGGCGCGCAGCTCTCCGCGGTAGCCGTGCCGTTCGCGCAGCAGCCGCGCCGTGGAGTAGGCGCGGCCGTCGGCGAACTTCGGGAAGTGCAGCGCGACGACGCTGAAATCATCCAGGTCGGCGACGACGGCCTCCGGGCCCTCGTCCGGCGCCAGCCAGACGCCCAGCGCCCAGCCGTGCTCGTATTCACGCCGGATCAATTCGGCCTTGCGCGCCCGCCAGACTTCGAGGGGCACGATCAACGGGCCGACCGGCAGCCGGACGGTGGCGGCGGTCTCGTTCTCGGCCAGGATCAGGGTCTTCCAGGAATCGGCGACGATCTGCTGCTGCTTGATGAGTTGCTTAGGCATTGGCGGTTTTCCTTTGCTCTCTGGGTTGTTCAGGGGTGCGATAGACGCCGGCGCGGAAGGTCTCGAGACCTATGCGGCGAACCGTGTCCGCGAAACGTTCTTCGTCGAGCCGCGATTCCAGGTACGTGGCGATGAGCCGCTCGATGGCATCCGGGACATCGGCAGCGGCAAAGGACGGTCCGATGACGCTCCCGATGCGTGCGCCATTGCCCTGCCGGCCGCCTATGGAGACCTGGTACCACTCCTGGCCGTTCTTATCGACGCCCAGGATGCCGATGTCGCCGATGTGGTGGTGGCCGCAGGCGTTCATGCAGCCGGAGATGTTCAGGTCCACGTCGCCGATGTCGTGCTGATAGTCCAGGTCCTCGAACCGGTCCTGGATGGCCTGCGCGATCGGGATGGACTTGGCGTTGGCGAGGCCGCAGAAATCGCCGCCCGGGCAACAGATCAGGTCGTTGATGAGCCCGACCGTGGGGCTGGCGAGACCGTGGGCCTTGGCCCGGTGCCAGACGGTGTAGAGCTCGCGCAACGGCACGTCGGGCAGGATCAGGTTCTGCTCGTGGGACACGCGAACCTCCCCGAAGCTGAAACGCTCCGCCAGGTCGGCCACGGCCTCCATCTGGTCCGCCGTGCAGTCGCCGGGGGCATGGATCGGGTTCTTCAACGACAGGGTCACCGCGGCGTAGCCCGGCACCTTGTGCGGGTGGACGTTGCGCTTCACCCACCGGGCGTAATCGGCGTCTTCCCGCAGGTGGGCCAGGTGGCAGAGATCGTCCTCGGCGAGGGTTTCGTAGTCCGGCGGCGCGAAGCGGGCCGATACGCGGGAAACTTCGGCGTCCGTCAGGGTCGATGGGCCGTCCTTGCCATGGGCCCATTCCTCCTCCACCTGGCGTGCGAACTCGGCGACGCCGAGCGCCTTGACCAGGATCTTGATGCGCGCCTTGTAGGCGTTGTCGCGGCGGCCGTGACGATTGAAGACGCGGACCACCGCTTCGGTGTAGGTGAGGAGGTGCTGCCAGGGCAGGAATTCCTTCACCACCGGACCGACCAGCGGCGTGCGGCCCAGGCCTCCGCCCACATGGACGCGGAAGCCCGGTTCGCCGGCTTCCCCGAGCACGATTTGCAGGCCGATGTCGTGCACCTGCAGTGCCGTCCTGTCTTCAGCGGCGCCGTTGATGGCTACCTTGAACTTGCGCGGCAGGTAGGCGAACTCCGGGTGGAAGGTGGACCACTGGCGCAGGATCTCCGCCCAGGGACGGGGGTCGGCGATCTCGTCCCGCGCCACGCCCGCGAAGTGATCGGTGGTCACGTTGCGGATGCAGTTGCCGGAGGTCTGGATCGCATGCATCTCCACTGCGGCGAGTTCCGCGAGGATCTCCGGCACCTGCGGGAGCTGTACCCAGTTGAGTTGCAGGTTGTGACGGGTGGTGAAGTGGCCAAAGCCCCGGTCGTAGCGACGGACGACGTCGGACAGCTTGCGCAACTGGGTGGCGGAAACCAGGCCGTAGGGGACGGCGATGCGCAGCATCGGTCCGTGCCGCTGCACGTAAAGTCCATTCTGCAGGCGCAGGGGGCGAAACTGGTCTTCCGTCAGCTTGCCGGCCAGGTGGCGCAGGGTCTGGTCGCGGAACTGGGCGACGCGGGCGGCGACGATGGCCTTGTCTTCGGGGTCGTAGCGATACATGCCGTTCTCTTTGTGGGAAATCAGACGATCACAAGCCGGCCGCCCACGACGAGCAGGACGGCGGCGAGCAGGATGCGGATCAACTTTTCCGGAACCCGGCCGGCGAAATGGCTGCCCAGTACGATGCCGGGCATAGACCCCAGCAACAGGGCTGCGAGCATCGTCCCGTTCACCGATCCGATCAGCCAGTGGCCGAGTCCGGCGAGCAGCGTGAGGGGCACGGCGTGGGCGATGTCGCTGCCGACCACGCGGGTGATCGGCAGATTCGGGTAGAGGAGGATCAAGACCGTCACACCCAGCGCGCCGGCACCAACGGAGGATATGGTCACCAGCACGCCGAGCAGTGCCCCGAAGACGACCGTCACCGCCAGGGTGCGGCCGGGCGCGGCGAGGACGGCCAGGGCGCCGCCCGGGCGATGGGCGATCTGTTGCAGCCGGCGGCGGAAGAGCAGGGCAACTGCCGTCAGCAGCAGGGCAACCCCGAGGCCCGTGGATATCAGGGCAGAACCCGTGTGTCCGTCCACCCCGAGGCGGGACAGGAGGATGAGGGTGGCAGCGGTAGCCGGGATGCTGCCGGCCGCCAGCCTCCCGGTGACGCGCCAATCCACGTTGCCGCGCAGGCCGTGGACCAGCGTGCCGCTGCCCTTGGTGAGGGCCGCGTAGAGCAGGTCGGTGCCGACGGCCGTGGCCGGGGCGACGCCGAACAGCAAGACGAGAATGGGCGTCATCAGGGACCCGCCGCCGACGCCGGTGAGACCGACGATGGTGCCGACGAGAAAGCCCGAAACGGTGTAACCCAGATCCATTGAGTTTCCAAATGCGCGGATTGATGCGGCGGATGGTACGGATTCGCGGTAAGAATCGAAAAGACTGTCTGGTTATTCTTTTATAACTGTGAGTTATTGACAGGTAGAAGGTCCGCCGATGGACGCCTAGAATTGCGCTTTAAAACCGGAAGTGATGATTTCCGGCCCTGTCGAGAACTCTCGGTTATGGAGATCTTCCGTGAAACTTCAGCAACTGCGCTACCTGGTGGAAGTGGCCCGGCGGGGCCTGAATGTCTCGGATGCGGCCGAGGCCCTTTACACCTCGCAACCAGGGGTGTCGAAGCAGATCCGCCTGCTGGAAGAGGAACTGGGGCTCACCGTCTTCGAGCGGTCGGGCAAACGCTTCACCGGCGTCACCGAACCCGGCAAGAATGTGCTCGAGATCGCGCGCCGGATATTGAAGGAGGCCGACAACCTGCGGCGGGTCGGGGAGGAATACGCGGACGAGGACAGCGGCACACTGGAGATAGCGACTACTCACACCCAGGCCCGCTATACCCTGCCGCCGGTCGTCAAGCGCTTCGTCGAACGCTATCCGAAAGTGAGGCTGCGCCTGCACCAGGGCAGCCCGGTCCAAGTGGCCGAATGGACCGTCCGAGGCGAGGCCGACATCGGCATCGCCACCGAGTCTCTGGACCAGTACCCGCTGTTGGTGACCCTGCCCTGTTTCCAATGGTCCCACATGGTGGTGGCACCGAGGGGCCACCCCGCCCTCGACCGGCAACCCGTCTCCATTCCCGTGATCGCCGAGTTCCCGCTGATCACCTACGACCAAACTTTCACCGGCCGTACCCGGATCGACCGGGTGTTCGAGCGGGCGGGCGTCTCTCCGAACATCGTCCTGACGGCCATCGACGCGGACGTGATCAAGACTTACGTGGAATTGGGCCTGGGATTGGGCATCATCGCCGAGATGGCCTTCGACCCGGGACGGGACACGAATCTCAGGGCCGTCGCATCGGGACATATCTTCGAGTCCAACACGACGCGCCTGGCTATCCGCCGGGACGCTTACCTGCGCAAGTTCGAGTACGACTTCATCGAACTCGTCGCGCCCCACCTGAACCGGAAGATGATCGAAGCGACCCGGGCCGGAATGGGCGAGGACCCGGGGCTCTGACGCCGCCATCGTCGGGCCGGGCCGCTCCGGTTGCGTGTCGGCCGTCCCGGGGGGTACCGCTGGGCGGGCTGGGCAGTCCGAACACCCTCCCCGGTACCCGTGACGCAAAAGGGCCGCTCCGCCGCTGCGTCGCATCCGGAGCGCCGATGCGGATACCGTGTTGCGCCGGATCGCCGGCGCCCGCGTGTCGGCGCCGCCGGCGTCCATGGCGGGCGGTCAACTTGCCCGGCAACGCGGATCGGGAAATGCGCCATAATCAAACAGGATCGATAAGGGAGAAGACAATGAAAGCACTTTTTCTGACCAACGAGTACCCCCCCAATGTTTACGGCGGTGCGGGTATTCACGTCGAGTACCTCACGCGGGAACTCGCGAAGTCCATTGACGTGGAGGTGCGCTGCTTCGGCGATCAGGCGACCCAACAGGGCCGGCTGGTGGCCAAAGGCTTCCAGTTCGACAAGGCGGGTTTCGCGAACTGCCAGGGCGGCCTCAAGTCGCCGCTTTCCTCGTTCGACAATTGCATCGCCTTCAACGCTGAACCGATAGACGCGCAGATCGTCCATTGCCACACCTGGTATACCCATTTAGGAGGCGTACTGGCGCAGATCGGCTATGGCCTTCCGTTCGTGATCACGACCCACTCGCTGGAGCCCCTGCGTCCCTGGAAGCGGGAGCAGCTCGGTCTCGGCTACGATCTGTCGACCTGGATCGAGAAGACCGCGATGGAGCGCGCCGACGCCATCATCGCGGTCTCCCAGGGCATGAAGGACGACGTCCTGAATCTGTTCGACGTGGACGAGCGCAAGATCCAGGTCATCTACAACGGCATCGACACCGACGAGTTCCGGGCGGTCGCCACGACGGATACGCTGACGCGCTACGGCATCGATCCTGCGGTCCCCTATGTGCTCTTCGTGGGCCGGGTCACGCGGCAGAAAGGCATCATTCACCTGGTCAATGCGATCAAGCACATCGACGAAAACGTGCAGATCGTGCTGTGTGCGGGACAACCGGATACGCCAGAGATCGGACAGGAAATGACCGATCTGGTGCAGGCGGTGCAGAAGACACGCAAGAACGTCATCTGGATTCGGGAGTGGGTGGACACGCCGTCCAAGGTCGAGCTCTATTCCCACGCCGCGGTTTTCTGCTGCCCATCCATCTACGAACCCTTTGGGATCATCAACCTGGAGGCGATGGCCTGCGGGACCCCTGTCGTCGGCAGCGCGGTCGGCGGAATCAAGGAGATCATCCTCCACGGCGAGACAGGGTATCTGGTGCAGTTCGAGCAGCACCGGGAAAGCCCCTTCGAAGCCGTCGACCCCGATGCCTTCGCCCGCGCTCTGGCGGATCCGATCAACCGGATAGTGGCCGACGCATCCCTGCGCAAGGCGATGGGCGCCGCAAGCCGCACGCGGGCCGAGGAACACTTCAGCTGGCGGGCGATCGCCCAGGAAGTGCTCGCGCTGTATCGAACGCTGCTGTAGCGGGCCGCAGGCGCCGGCGGCGCCTGCCACCTTGCACGCCCGCCCGCGACGCAGCGGACGGGCGCGGTGCTGCAACGGCCTCAGAGAAAATAATCGAAGTCGTGCTCGGTGCGGACCTTGCGCCGCAGGCGGAATATGTGCACCGGCGTCGAGCGCGGATCGAGTTGCACAAAGTTGCGCGACCCATGCCAGAGGTAGCGTGCGTCGGAGAGCAGGTCGTGCACCTGAAAGGGCCGATCGGTTTCGAACTCCAGCCCGGAAAGGGAAAGATCGACCCAGCCCGATTGGGTGTGGTGTGGATCCAGATTGGCCACCACCAGCACCACGTTGCTCTTGTCGGGGCTCGTCTTGCTGTAGCAAATCAGGGAGTCGTTGTCCACGAGATGGAAACGCAGGCTCCAATCCGACTGGAGCGCCGTGTTATCCCTGCGGATGGCGTTCAACCGGGCGATGAAGTGGCGCAGGCTGTCGTGGCGCTCCAGGTCCCACTGGCGCACTTCGTACTTTTCCGAGTTCAGGTACTCCTCGCTGCCGTGCTCGCGCGGCGCATGCTCCAGCAGTTCGTAAGCCGGCCCGTAAATGCCATAGCTCGCGCCGAGGGTGGCTGCCAGCGCTACCCGCAGCATGAACGCGGGCCGACCCCCAAACTGCAGGAACTCGGTGAGAATGTCGGGCGTGTTCGGCCAGAGATTGGGGCGGAAGTATTCGCGTGACTCTGAAGTCGCGAGTTCGGTGAAATACTCCGTCAACTCGTGTTTCGTATTGCGCCAGGCGAAGTAGGTGTACGACTGGGTATAGCCGAGCTTGGCCAGCCGGTGCATGATCTTCGGCCGGGTGAACGCTTCGGCGAGGAAGATCACCTCGGGGTGCTCACGCTTGATCTCGCCGATCAGCCATTGCCACATCGGGAAAGGCTTGGTGTGGGGGTTGTCCACGCGAAAGATGCCGACCCCCTGCTCGATCCAGAAGGTGAATATGCTTTTCAGCTCTTCCCAAAGCGCCTGCCAGTCGTCCGACTCGAAGTCGAACGGGTAGATGTCCTGATACTTCTTCGGCGGGTTCTCCGCATACTGCACCGTGCCGTCCGGGCGCCAGCGGAACCAGGTCGGGTGCTCCTTCACATACGGATGGTCGGGCGCGCACTGAAAGGCGATATCCATCGCGAGATCGATGCCGTGACTCCTGGCCTGTTCGACCAGGCGACGAAAATCATCGAGAGTCCCGAGTTGCGGATGCACCGACTTGTGGCCGCCCTCGACGGCGCCGATCGCCCAAGGGCTGCCCGGTTCTCCCGGTCCCGCCGAAAGGGCGTTGTTGCGGCCTTTCCGAAAGGCGACCCCGATCGGATGGATGGGAGGGAGATAGAGCACGTCGAAGCCCATCTCGGCGATGTAGGGCAGGCGCTTCTCGCAGTCCGCGAATGTGCCGTGGTCGCGCCCCTCCGTGACGCAGGACCGGGGAAACATCTCGTACCAGGTGCTGTAGCGCGCCCGCACCGGATCGACGGTAATGGCCAGGGTCCGCTCATAGGTGACCGCGAAACGACGCTCGCCGTAACGTTCCATCAGATCGCCCAGTTCCCTGTCCGCTCCGATGTGCTTTCCGAATTCCGGCGTTACGGCGTCGGCCAGTTCATCGGCGAACTTCTCCAGCCGCGTCCTGTCCGCGTCCTTGGCACGCTTCGCCGTTTCCGCCACCAGTGCCGCCCCCACCCGCAATGCCAGCGCGATGTCCTTCGCATCCTTGCGCCGGGCGAGGTCGTGGCGCCATGTGAAGAAGGCATCCACCCAGGCCATCACGGTGTAAAGGTGACGACCTATGTCGGTCACCGTGAAGCTGGCGCGCCAGTGATCGTTGTGCGACGGCTCCATCGGTACCTCGGTCCACTCGCTCGCCCCGTCCCGCCGATGGAGAAGCAGGCAGCGAACGACGTCGTGTCCGTCAGTAAACACATCGGCATCCACGACGACCAGTTCGCCGAACGCGCGCTTGATTGGAAAACGTCCCGCATCGACCTCCGGACGCACCCGCTCTATGACGACACGGCCCCGACCGTCGTGTTTCTTGTTGTCAGGCAACATTCCCTTTTCTCCAAAATTCAGGTTCCCGACGGGAACCCGTCTGCCAATGTTCGCGAATCCATCGCTGGATGTTGCGCCCACGGCGCCCCGTATCGATCGGGCGCGCGGGCGCCGACTCACCTCTGGCCGGGCGCGCTGCTCTTCATGAACAGCACGCCAAGCGGTGGCACGTTGAGCGTCAGCGAGTGGTAACGCCCGTGCGCACCGACAGGTGCCGCGTGTACCCCTCCGAAGTTGCCGAATCCGCTGCCGCCATAAAGCGACGCGTCGCTGTTCAGGATCTCCTGCCAGTGTCCGCCCCGAGGCACGCCGAGAATATAGTTCGGGCGCGGCACCGGAGTGAAGTTGCACACCACGGCGACGACGTCATCGGTGGTGCGGCCACGGCGGACGAAGCTGATGATGCTCCCGTCGGAGTCATGGCAATCGATCCACTCGAAGCCTTCCCGCTGGAAATCGATCTCGTGCAGCGCCGGTTCGCGGCGGTAGCAGTGATTGAGATCGCGCACCCAGT
>DAOLKI010000029.1:0-1628 GCA_035331665.1 Rhodocyclaceae bacterium | reverse complement strand
TCGTTCCTGAAGTACTCCAGGGTATCGTGCATCCAGCCCATGTTCCATTTCATGCCGAACCCCAGGCCGCCCACATAGACGGGCCGCGAGACCATCGGCCAGTCGGTGGATTCCTCGGCGATGGTCTGCACATCCGGGTGATCCCTGTAGATCGATTCGTTCAGCATGCGCAGGAACGAGACCGCGTCCAGGTCCTCCTTGCCGCCATACGGGTTCGGGGTCCACTCCCCGGCCTTGCGGGCATAGTCCAGGTAGAGCATGGAAGCGACACCGTCGACCCGTAGTCCGTCCACGTGATACCTGTCGAGCCAGAACAGGG
The DNA here is from genome assembly GCA_035331665.1 of Rhodocyclaceae bacterium. Taxonomy (GTDB): domain Bacteria; phylum Pseudomonadota; class Gammaproteobacteria; order Burkholderiales; family Rhodocyclaceae; genus JAEUNJ01. Next base: position 1,309 of record DAOLKI010000029.1, on the reverse strand, counting down.
CGCTGCTCAACAGGATCGCGCGTACCTCGTTGCGGCCGTAGTTGAAGATGTAGCTGTTCCACTCGGGGTGGAAACCACGCTTCGGATCGGCGTGCTCGAACAGGTAGGTTCCGTCGAAGAAGGCGAGTCCGTGCTCGTCGCCCGGAAAATGCGAAGGAACCCAGTCGAGTATCACCCCGATGCCGCGTTGGTGCAGGTAATCGACGAAATACATGAAATCCTGCGGCGTTCCGTACCGGCAGGTCGGCGCGAAATAGCCCGTGGTCTGGTAGCCCCAGGAGCCGAAAAAGGGGTGCTCCGTGATCGGCGTCAGTTCGACGTGGGTGAAACCCAGCGCGCTCACGTAATCGGCGAGTTGCGGAGCGAGTTCCCGGTAGGTGAGAAAACGGTCGCCCTCCTCGGGTACGCGCCGCCAGGAACCGGGGTGCAGTTCATACACCGAGATCGGCGCCTCGAGCGCGTTCGCCTGGCGCCGGCGCTCCATCCATTCGCGATCGTTCCATGCGTAGTCGAGGGCGGTTACCCGGGAAGCCGTGCCCGGCGGCGCCTCCGCCGCAAACGCGAAGGGGTCGGCCTTCTCCACCACGTAACCATTCAATGCGGACACAATGCGATATTTGTAGAGCCCTCCGCTGCCGACGCCGGCGACGAAACCTTCCCAGACGCCGGAGCCGTCCGCGCGCACACGAAGGGGATGGGCGTCGGCGTTCCACGCATTGAACTCGCCGATCACGGACACGGCGACCGCGTTCGGCGCCCAGACCGCGAAGTGCGTCCCGTCTACGCCATCCTGCGCGCCGACGTGGGCGCCCATCCTCTCGTACAGCCTGGCGTGGGTGCCCTCCTTGAACAGATAGATGTCCTGGTCCGAAAGCATCTTTGCGTCCTGTTGCGGGTTCGGCGATGCATCGACCGGAGCCGCTTGCTTGTTTTTCCTTGTCACGTCTGGTGCCCTATCTGGCAGGATCCGCGAGGTCATGGGAGACGAGGGATTCGACGATTCCGGCTCGACAATCCCCCCGCCGGGCGCACGTTCGCGTCCATTCCTATTTTATGGTTTTTCCGGGGTCGAGAGAGGTACTTTGTCCACCGCACCATCCCCGGAAATGACAAATGGAGCGGGTTTGAATCCGTTGCGCCGGACAGTTCCCGAAGGTGCTGCTGCGTGCCGGAGGATGACGACGGACCGCGCAACGGCAACCGCCCATGTGGGGCATGTGGCTTGCACCCCGACCAACGAAGCGCGTGCGGGCTGCGATCATCCGTCGGGAATCGTGCCTGCCGCCAAATGCGGCCGGGCAATCCCTGC
>DAOLKI010000028.1:0-12184 GCA_035331665.1 Rhodocyclaceae bacterium | reverse complement strand
GCCCACGCGCTTGAGCTCGCCGAGACGCTCCAGTTGTTCCAGGAATTCGCGCAGGTCTTGGTAGCGCATCGCTCGGGCCGTCGAAGATGGTCGGCCGATTATAGTCGGGGCACCGGCGACGTTCCCCCAACCCCGGCCGCCCGGGCGCATGGATTGCCTCGTGCCGGCCCTTTGCGTATGTTTCGCGGATGCCCGCCGATGCCTTCGCTCCCGACCAGTGGCTGCTGGTCCTGAATCCGATTTCCGGCCGCGGCCGCGGGACCCGCCATCGCGGGGAGATCGAGGCCATGCTCGCGGACGAGGGGATGGCCTTCCGCACCGCCGTCAGCGATTACGCGGGCCACACGACGGCCCTCGTGGCCGCCGCCGTGCGCGCCGGGTGCCGGCGCGTGCTCGTGGCGGGCGGCGACGGAAGCCTCAACGAGGCGGTGAATGGCCTGTTCGCCGGCGACGCGGTGCCGCCCGATGCAGTACGCCTGGCGCTCCTGCCGGTGGGCACCGGCAATGACTGGGGCCGCGGCCACGGTCTGCGCAGGGATGCGCGCGCGGCGGTGGCCCTCGCGGCGCGCGGCGATGCAAGGCCCCACGATGCCGGCCTGCTCGAATTCGGGGACGGCAGTCGCCGGTACTTCATCAACGTCGCCGGGTGCGGATTCGACTCGACCGTGGTGGACCGCATGCCCTCCCGGCGTTTCGGACGGCTGGCCTATCTGGTGGGGCTGTTGCGGGGGCTCGCCGCTTACCGGGCACTGCCGCTCCAGCTCGAGCGGGGCGGCGCGCGCGAGAACATCGCGACGCTCGTCGCATTCGCCTGCCTCGGCCGCTACTGCGGCGGCGGCATGGACGTGGCGCCCCAGGCCAGCACCGATGACGGGTTCATGGATCTGACGGTGATCCGGCACATGCGGCCGTTGGAGATCCTGCGCGACCTGCCGCGGCTGTTCGACGGGACGCTGCCGACCCACCCCAAGGTGCTGGTGACGCGGACCGACCATGCCGTTTTCGCCGGTCCCGCCGGCACCCTCGTGGAGGCGGACGGCGACATCGTCGGCCGCCTTCCCGCGACCATCCGCGTGCTGCCCCGCGCCCTGAGCGTCGTTCTGCCCGATCTGCCCGCCGTCCGTTGAGGCGTCGAAGAAAGATCCGGACCGCGGCGCGCGGCGGCGACGCGGAGGAGGACCCAAACCGCATCGGCTTCGCGCGCATCCGCCGGGCAAGGACCGGGATTCCAGCGGACTCTCCCGCGCATTCCCCCGTGTGCCCGGCGTCCTCCGCGGTGAGTCCTTCCGGCTGCCGCGCCCGCGGCCGGGACCGCTACCCGAAGAGCGGCCGCAGGTGGAACTCGCCCAGGATGCCCGCGAAGACCGCGGCGCCGAACCAGTTGTTGTGCAGGAAGGCCTTGAAGCAGCCGGCCCGGTCCCGGGCGCGGATCAGCGAGTAATGGTAGGCCGCGATGCCGGCCGCGGCCGCCAGCCCCAAGCCGTAGGCCCAGCCGAAACCCACCCACCAGCCGACGGCGGCCAGGGTGGCCAGCGTGAGGCCGTAGAACAGCATCACCGCCGCCACGTCCCAGCGGCCGAAGGTGATGGCCGAGGTCCGGATGCCGATCTTCAGGTCGTCCTCCCGGTCCACCATCGCGTATTCGGTATCGTAGGCGATCGCCCAGAAGATGTTCGCCAGCAGCAGCACCCAGCCGAGCGGCGGCACCGCGTCCAACTGGGCGGCGAAGGCCATCGGGATGCCGAAACCGAAGGCCACGCCCAGGTAGGCCTGGGGAACGGCCAGGAAACGCTTGGTGAAGGGATAACTGGCAGCCAGGAACAGGGCCGCCACGGAGAGCGCCCAGACCAGCGGCCGCAACGGCAGGATCAGCAGGAACGCGGCCAGGCACAGGATGGCGGCCAGCACCAGGGCTTCCCGCACCGACACCGTCCCGGCGGCGAGCGGCCTTTCCCGGGTCCGCTCCACGTGGGGATCGAAGTTGCGGTCGGCCAAATCGTTGAGCACGCAGCCGGCGGACCGCATGAGCACGGTACCCAGCACGAAAATCCAGACGATGGCGGCGCTCGGACGGCCCGCGCCGGAGAGCCACACCGCCCACAAGGTGGGCCACAGGAGCAGCAGTATGCCGATGGGCTTGTCGAGCCGCATCAGCCTTTCATAGAGGTTCAGCCGGAGACGCAGGGCCTGCAGGTTCATCGGCCCGGATTCTACCGCTCCGGTGGCGGCCCTCGGAACCGCCCCCCGACGGCGCGATGCCCCGGCAGGCGGGCGCGGCGCGGTCGACCTCCGTGGCGTAGTCCCGCGCCAGCAGACGCAATTCCCCCTCGCCGACACCGGGCTCCCCCCGTGCCCACGCGGCGAGTCGCTGGGAATGCTCCATCAGGTGCCGCAATACCGGCGAATGGCAATGGCCCGTTTCCCGGCAGCGCCAGCAGGGGGAGCGGTGCAGGCAGGCGAGCAGTTCCTGGAATGGAGAGGGCATGGTCGCGGCAACGCGTCGCGGCCGGCCACGTGCCAACCGCGCATCGATGCCTGCATCATAACCACGGCGGCACCGCCTGTAAATACGACGAAGGACATAGGCATCCGGGTAGCGGCCGGCGGCTCAGCCGCCCTTGCCGGCGGCCTTGAAGCGGACGCTGCCCAGCATCGCCTCGGCGGCTTCCGCGTGTTTCGCGAAATAATGGATGCGCGGCGCCTGGAAGACGGCCATGAAGAGTTCCCCGTCGCGCACGGTCGCGTATCCGAAGCCCCTGACGACCACCTCGTCCCCCTTGCGCGTCAGAGTGAACTCGAAGCGGATGCCCGGCTGGCCGGAGAAGTTCGCCGGGGCGACGCGGTCGATTTTCACGGTGCCGGCGTCGGCCGCGGCCGCCTCGAACATTTCCACGATCTCCCTGTCCTGCATGCCGGACCGGAATTTCGCGACCTGCTTGTCCTTGGCGCCCCGTTGTTCCACCAGGGGCTCCCCTTCCTTGATGCCCATGAAGAAACGGATGGTATCGAGGGGAAAGCCGTCCCGCGTCCAGAGTTCCACGCGGCCCATGCCGGGCGCCTGCAGCTTGTTCCAGGCCAGGCCGGGAGTGGCCACCATCCGGTCGCCCAGCGGGACTTCCCCGGGACCGACCTGCACCATGTTGACGCAGGCGACGAGGATCAGCACGACAGGCAGGAGCGCGAGGGATCTCATGGCATTCACGGATTCAGGTGGCGTTGGAAAAGCGCGGCATCCTCGGCGTCCGGACGCCGCCGCACGTAGGTGGCGAAGGCCTGCGCGGCGCCGGCCTCGTCGCCCGTCGCCTGCAGGATCATCCCCCGGCCGCGGTGCAGCTCCGCCGGCGCCGCGGGAAGACCCTCCGCGTCGGCGTAGGCGCCGAGGGCCCGGGCGTAATCGCCGTCCGCGCCACGCTGGCGGTAGGCTTCACCGCGGAAATAATGCAGTTCCGGGTCGGCGGGTTCGGCCGCGATCATGCGCTCGAGGAGCGCGAGCGTTTCGCCGGAACGGCGACGCCGCAGCTCGTCCTCGAGGAGCATGCGCCGGTAGGGGCCGCAGCTTCTGCGCCATCCGTCCTCGCCGGTGACCGCACCCAGCGGACGCAGGGCGGCCGCCCGGGCGGTGAGCGTCTCCATGCGCTCCTCGGGATGGGGATGCGAGGCGAAGAGGACGGAACGCCCCTCGAGTTCGCCTACCCAATCGGCCTCGGCCTTGATCTCCGCGAGCAGCTGGCCCCACACCCTCGGGGCCTCGCCGGGATCGTAGCCGGAACGCGCCATCAGCTCCTGGCCGATGCGGTCGGCCTCCCGCTCGTGATCGCGGCCGTAGGCGAAGGCGCTGGCCATGACGGCCAGTTGGGCCAGGGAGGCGGCGCCGCCGGCGCCGGCGGCGCCGAGGGCGATGCCCAGGAATTGGCCGAAAGCCGAGCGTGACTTGGCGTCGCGCAACCGGTCCAGCGAATGGCGGGCCACGTAATGGCCGATCTCGTGGCCGATCACGGCGGCCAGCTGGGCCTCGTTGGCCATGCGCAACAGGAGGCCGGTCCAGATCTGCAGCATTCCGTTGGGGGCCATCGACGCGTTGAACACGGGTGTCCGTACCACGTAGACGCGGATGTCGGGACAATGGTCGCCGGCCAGCCGGCACGCCATGCCGGTCAGGTAATCGTTGAGCGCCTTGTCGCGCAGCACGAAGCGGCTGCGCCGCAGTTTCGCCTCCTCCCGATCGACGAAGGCCCACAGGCCGCCTTCGTCCGTGCCCTGTTCCGGCCGGGCGAGGCGGGGCGGCATCGCCCAGCGCCCGGTGTCGGCCTCGGCCTCGGCCTCGGCGGCGACGGCGAAGCCGGCGAGGCCCTGCAAGCCGCAACACCCGCAGCCGGCCAGGAACCTGCGGCGGTCCATGTCAGCGCGCCCGGCCGAAGGACCCTGCGCTCATTTCGGAAAACCGGCGAGCAGCGCATTCAGGGACTCGCGCGCCTTCTCCGCTTCGCGCAGGTCTCCGGAGGCGCGGATGAGGCGGTTGAACCAGACGATCTGGCCGCTGGATAGATCCACCAGCGACACGTAGGCGGCCTGGATTCCTCCCCCCAGGCCGACGCCGAAGAGCGCGGCGACGACCATGGCCGCCACCCTTTCCCCGGTCGCGTAACTGTCGCGCACGAAGGTGAACAAGGCGTAGTCGGCGCCGGTGCGGGCCTTGAGGGCAGCGACCTCGGCGCCCAGGGTCCAGTCGAGCTTGCCTTCCTTCGTGGGCAGTTTGAACATGCCCAGGTGGTGGATGTTGATGGCCGCGCCGACCGCCCCGTGCAGCCGGTTCAGGTCCTCGATCGTCTCGTCGGCGGATTCGTCGAGTTCGGAAAAATCGACCTTCAGGTCTTCCTTGCGGCCCAGGTAGGCATCCTTCAGGAAGCGTACGGCCGCCTGGGTCCATTCGGCCTGGGGCTCGAGGATGCCCCCGGCGCTGATCGAGAACAGTTCCACGTCCATGGGCATGAGAACCACCCGGGCGCCCGGCGGCAATTTCGCGAAACCCGGCATCGCGGCGCCCTGGGCCCGGGCGCCCATGGCGGGCAAGGCCGCGAGGACGCAGATGAGCAGGAAGGAAAACAGCCGGCGGGTCATGGCAGCACGAATCGGGTTGCGCGATGCGGGGTCGATGCTCTTCGGATTCTACCCGTGTCGCCGGGCTCCGGATATGCGCCGGCGATGGCCGCCGCCGTGGCGCACGGAAGTAGGATTCCGGCCGATCCCGGGACCCGGCGACGGACGCACTCCGCCCCGGGCGCCGCCGGACCGCCGGAACCGGGAGTCCGTCGTCGGCCTGGCCGGCGGGGGAGAACGGGTGGCCGGCGGGCACCGCCTCGCTTGCCGGCCATGTCCGCCACGCGTTCACGGGAGCGCCTCGCCCGTGCCCGATGCGGGCGCGCCGATGCGCCGAAGCACCGGCACCGCCTCGCGCACGGCCGTGCGCCGGGACGACCTTTCAGGGCCGCGGGCCGCGCAATGCACCCACCATCTCGCGCAGCCCGTCGGGCCGGGCCTCGGCCACCGGCACCGGCGCACCGACGGCCAGACCGATGCGCGAGAAGAATCCGCGGCGAAACGGTTTGCTCATGGCGGGGCTGCCCTTGCGGGAGAAGAAACTGCCCCAGAGGCCGTGCAGGGCCATCGGAACGACCACGACACCCGCGGCGCCGGTACGCTCGAGGATCTTCGTCATGCCGGGGCGGAAGACCGCCATTTCGCCGTCGTCCGTGATCCGGCCCTCGGGGAAGATCCCCACCACTTCGCCCGCCTCCAGGGCCCGGGCCGCCTCGTCGAAGGCCCGTTCCATCAACGCGGCATCCTCCTTCGCCGGCGCGATGGGGATCGCCCGGCTTTCGCGGAAGACGAAGCTCAGGATCGGCCAGCGGAAGATGTTGTGGTCCATGATGAAGCGGATCGGCCGCCGGCAGCCGGCCATGATGACCAGTGCATCGACGAAACTGACGTGGTTGCACACCACGAGGGCCGGGCCCTCGTCGGGGAGATTCTCCAGCCCCTTCTTTTCCAGGCGGTAGAAGGAATGGACCAGCAGCCAGACGATGAAGCGCAGCAGGAACTCGGGGACCAGTTTGTAGATGAACAGGGCCACGGCCGCGTTGCAGACGGCGGCGATTCCGAACAGCATCGGAATGCTGAGGCCCTCGCCGAGGAAGCCCGCGGCAGCCACGGCACCGACCACCATGAAGAGTGCGTTGAGGATGTTGTTGGCGGCGATGATGCGCGCCCGCTGCGCTTCCGCGCTGCGCTGCTGGACCAGGGCGTAGAGGGGGACGATGAAGAACCCCCCGAATACGCCGGTCAGCACCAGGTCGCCGAGGACCCGCCATACCGCGGGTTCGCCGAGAAGGACGCCGACGGCGAGCCCGTGGCCGGGAGGGACCGCCGGGGAAGCGAAGGCGATGTCGAGGCCGAACAGCGTGAGTCCGATGGATCCGAAGGGCACCAGGCCCAACTCCACCTGCCTGGCCGACAGCCGTTCGCAAAGCAGGGATCCCACGCCGATGCCGACCGTGAAGGTGGCCAGCAGCAGGGTCACCGCCGACTCCGCGCCGCCCAGCACATTCTTGGCATAGGCAGGAAACTGGGCCAGGAACAGCGCACCGTAGAGCCAGAACCACGAAATCCCCATGATGGACAGGAACACGGTCTGGTTTTCCCGCGCGAAGGCGATGTTCCGCCAGGTCTCGGTGATCGGATTCGGGTTCACGCGCAATCCCGGCTCCGGCGCCGGCGCGGCAGGAATGGCGCGGGAACTCAGGTAGCCTGCGGCGGCGACCAGGAAACCGAAACCGGCGACCCAGGCCGTGCCGTTCTCGATGCCGGCCATCACCCCGCCCGCCAGGGTCCCGAGGAGGATGGCCACGAAGGTGCCGGCCTCCACGAGGGCATTGCCCCCGACCAGTTCCTCCTCCCGCAGGTGTTGCGGGAGGATCGCGTATTTCACCGGACCGAACAGGGTCGAGTGCAGGCCCAGCAGGAAGAGCGCCGCCAGCAGCACGGCCAGGCTGTGCGCCCAGAATCCCACGCCGGCGACGACCATGATGCCCATTTCGAGCAGCTTCACGATACGGGCCATGCGGGACCGGTCGAGCTTGTCCGCCAGCTGGCCGGCGGTGGCGGAAAACAGGAAGAAGGGAAGGATGAAGACGCCGGCCGCGAGGTTGGCCAGCACCTCGGGCTTGAGGGTGGTCCATTGGGCCGCCTGGAAGGTCAGGAGCACGACCAGGGCGTTCTTGAAGACGTTGTCGTTGAATGCCCCCAGGAACTGGGTGACGAAGAAGGGCAGAAATCGGCGGCTCCCCAGGAGCCCGAACTGGCCGGGTTCGCTCATGTGGCAGATGCTCCTATTCGATGCGCTCGGCCGGCGGCGCCGACCGCCGGCGAATTATGTTGCAAATTCAGGACGCCCGCATGGACATTCCGCGAGGGTGTCGCGGACCCGCTGGTCAGGCCTTCAGCAGATCCTCGCGGCCCGCCATCCACCGGGCGAGGTGGGCATCGGCGATCGCCGGCGCCTCCCGCAAGAGGCGTTCCGCTTCCCGCCGTGCCGCCTCCACCAGGACGGCATCCTCCAGGTCGGCGAACCGCAGCAGGGGCGCGCCGCTCTGGCGGGCGCCGATGAACTCCCCGGGTCCGCGCATCTTCAGGTCGTGGCGCGCGATCTCGAAGCCGTCGGTGTTCTCGTAAATGACCTTCAGGCGTTCCCGGGCGGTGGCCGACAGAGGCGCCGCATAGAGTAGGATGCACGCCGACTCGGCCGCGCCGCGTCCCACGCGGCCCCGCAACTGGTGCAGCTGGGCGAGGCCGAACCGTTCGGCGTGCTCGATCACCATGAGGCTGGCATTGGGCACGTCCACCCCCACTTCGATCACGGTGGTGGCGACGAGCACGTCGGTCCGGCCCGCGGCGAAGGCCGCCATCACCTCGGCCTTCTCCTCCGGCTTCAGGCGGCCATGGACGAGCCCCACGGACCGGTCCGGCAATTCCGTCCGCAGGCGCTCGAAGGTCTCGAGGGCGGTCTGCAACTCGAGGGTTTCCGATTCCTCGATCAGCGGGCAGACCCAGTAGGCCTGGCGCCCGTCCCGGCAGGCATCGCGCACCCGTGCCAGCACCTCGGCGCGGCGGTTTTCCGCCACCAGCTTCGTGAGCACGGGACGACGTCCCGGCGGCAGTTCGTCGAGGACGGCCACGTCCAGGTCGGCGTAATAGCTCATGGCCAGGGTGCGCGGGATCGGCGTCGCCGACATGGTGAGCTGGTGGGGCTCCAATCGTCCCCCGCCCTTGCGCTTCAGGTCCAGGCGTTGCCGGACGCCGAAGCGATGCTGTTCGTCGACGATGGCGAGCCCGAGCCGGGAGAAGCTCACTTCCCCCTCGATCAGCGCGTGGGTGCCGACGGCGAGCATCGTGCGCCCCGTCGCCAGCGCCTCCATGGCCGCCTTCCGCTCGGCCTTGCGGCGGCCGCCGGAAAGCCACGCGACTTCGATGCCCATGGGACGCAGCCAGGCGTCGAGCTTGCGCCAGTGCTGCTCGGCCAGGATCTCGGTCGGCGCCATCATCGCGGCCTGCCATCCGTTCTCCACCGCGCGCAGCATGGCCAGGGCCGCCACGACGGTCTTGCCGCTGCCCACGTCACCCTGCAGGAGCCGCTGCATCGGATGCGCCTGCGCCATGTCGGCGGCGATTTCGTCCCAAGCCCGGCGCTGGGCCCCGGTGAGGGAGAAGGGCAGGCCGGCGATCAGGCGTGCCGCGAGGTCAGCGGGGCTTGCGGTCAATGCGGGGGCCCCGTGGCGGCGCCTCGCCTCGTAGGCCCGGCGCAGGGACATCTGCTGGGCGAGCAGTTCGTCGAAACGGATGCGCCGCCAGGCCGGCGCGAGGCGTTCCTCGAGCGCCTCGCCGGCCATCCCCGGGGGCGGGTGATGCAATGCCAGGATGGCGGCTTCGAAGGACGGCAGGCACAATTCACCCAGCATTTCCTCCGGGAGGGTGTCGGAGAGATCGGCCCGGTCCAGGGCCTGGGTGACCAGGCGGCGGATGACGCCCTGGGCGAGGCCGGCCGTCGTCGGATAGACGGGTGTCAGGGCGGCCGGCAGGGCCTCCCCTTCCGCGACCACGTGCACCCGGGGATGGACCATCTCGGTGCCGAAGAAGCCGCCGCGCGGTTCGCCGAAGACGCGCAACCGCCGTCCCGGCTGGAGTTGTTTCTGCTGGCTGGGGTAGAAATTCAGGAAGCGCAGGACCAGGGTGGCGCCGGGATCCGCCGCGTCGCGGACGCGGGCCACGAGCTGGCGGCGCGGCCGGTAGGCGATCTCGCAGTCCACCACTTCCACCTCGAACTGGCCTTCGACCCCGGGCAGGGCCTCGGCGAGGGGTGTGATGCGGGTCTCGTCCTCGTAGCGCAGCGGCAGGTGCAGCACCAGGTCCGCCGGCCGGCGCAGCCCGAGGCGATGCAGTTTGTCCGCCAGCGCGGACCCGACGCCGGGAAAGGCGGAAACGGCCACCTTGCCCGGCGGTCGTCCGGCGGATGCCGCTTCGGCCACGGAGTCCGGCGCGGATCAGCCCAGGTGCAGGACGGCGTCGGCCTCCACCAGCGCGCCGCGCGGCAGTTCCTTGACGCCGACCGCGGCCCGCGCCGGATAGGGCTGCGAGACGTAGCGGGCCATGACCTCATTGACCTTGGCGAAATTGGCGAGGTCGGTGAGGTAGATGGTGAACTTCACGGCCGCATCCAGGTTGCCGCCGGCCGCCTCGGCCACGGCCTTCAGATTCTCGAATACGCGAACGATCTGGGCATCGATGCCCTCGACCATCTGCATGGTGGAAGGATCCAGGCCGATCTGCCCCGAAAGGTAGACGGTGTCTCCCACCCGCACGGCCTGGGAGTAGGTTCCGATGGCGGCCGGGGCCCCCGGCGTGGCGACGATCTGGCGCGGCATTGCAAGCTCCCTCGAAAAACACGTATGTTATCCGCCTCCGACCCTCCCCCTATAATGCGCGCTCCATGACAGGTCCGTCCGCCCATTCCGCCGGTTCCCACCCGACCAGCCAGAACGTGCTGGACGGCATCGTCGAGTCCATCATCTGCGTGGACCTGCAGGGGTGCATCACCTACTGGAACAAGGGCGCGGAACTGCTTTACGGTTACCCCCGGGACGAGGCCATCGGCCGTCATTTCTCCATGCTCTACCCCGGCGGCCGCGAGGAGGAAGAGGCCCTGATGCACGAGATGCGGCCCCGCCTGATGGGCGGCGAGCGCATGGAAATCGAGGGTTGGCGGGTGCGCAAGGACGGTCGCCGGGTGTTCATCCACCTGGCCGCTTCACCGCTCTGGGACGAGAAGGGAGGCCCCGCCGGACTGGTGGGATTCGCCCTCGACATCACCGCCCGCAAGCAGGCCGAGGATGCCCTGCGCGAGCGGGAAAGGGACCTCTCCGAGCAGAATGCGCTGAACCAGGCGATGCTCGATGCCCAGTCCGAGGCCGGCGTCGGCCAGATCGTCATCGAATCCGGGCGCGTGGTGTTCTGCAACGACGCGATCTGCCGCATCACCGGCTACAGCCCGGAGGAAATGCTGCACCTGCCCTCATTCCTGGACCTCTGCCACCCGGCGGATCGGGAGCGCGTCGCCTTCAATCACCGGCGGCGGTTGTCCGGGGAGAGCTTCGAAAACCGTTATGACATTTCCGTGGTCACCAAGTTCGGCGAGCGGCGCGAGGTGGAGATCGCCGTGGCCACGATCGCGGGCCGCGAGAAGCCGGCGGTCCTCGTCGTGGCCGTGGACATCACGGACCGCAAGCTGGCCGAGGAGCGGGTCCAATACCTGGCCCTCCACGACAGCCTGACCGGACTGGCGAACCGCGTCCTGTTCTTCGACCGGCTCAATTCGGCCATCGCCCGGGCGCGCCGCCTGCAGAACTGCTTCGCCCTGCTGTTCCTGGACCTGGACGACTTCAAGCCCATCAACGACACCTTGGGACACGACGCCGGGGACCTGGCTCTGCGCGGCGTCGCCGAGCGCCTGCGCGGCTGCGTGCGGGAGAGCGACACCGTCGCCCGGGTCGGCGGCGACGAGTTCATCCTGCTGGTGAACGACGTGGCCAATCCCGACGCGGCCCTGGCGATCGCCGACAAGGTGATCTCCGCCATCACCAATCCCGTCCGGCTGGACGATCACCTGTTCACGCTGGGGGCCAGCGTCGGCGTCGCCCTCTATCCCGAGCACGGGATGGATGCGGACAGCCTGATGCAGCATGCCGACTCCGCCATGTACGGCGCGAAACGTCTCGGCAAGAACCGACGGGTATTGTTCCGCTGAAGCTTCCGGGGCGCCGTGCGCGCGTCGCGCCGCGGGGGACCGGGAGCGAGTAACGGTGCGAGCCGCCGGTGCCGGGTCAGGCGACCGCGAAATCGAGCCGCTCGAAGACGTGTTGCAGTCCGCGGCGGGCGGCCACGTTGAGCACCAGCGGCGCCTGGAGGTTGGCGCGCAGCGGCCCCTCGCGGCCTTGCGCATCCTGGTCCCGCAGCAGCATCACCACCACCGCCGCGTCATCGGGCGATTGGAGGGCGAGGACGGCGCATTCCTCGTCGGAAAGGGATATCCGGTAGTCGAAACCGAATCGCGCCGGATCCGCCACGTGGAATGCCACCTCGGGCACGTCCACCGACTGCAGGATGTAATACGCCGGGGCCTCCCCTTCCGGATGGAAGAGGGTGAACCTGCGCAGGTCCTCGAATCCCGGCAGGCCGCGGGGAAATTCGACCAGCCGGTCGGGTGCCACCTCGATGGTGCCGTAGCGGGGGGATTCGATCTTCATGGGTGCTCCGATTCAGGATGAATGTCCGGGTCGAGGGCGAAGACGTCCGCAACGGCGGTCCGGCCCCCACACCCCCGCCCCGCCGCAGTCCGGCCGCCGGGCCGCCCCAAGGCCGGACGGCACGCGGCGGAGCCGCAAACCGCGCCGACGCATGGCGAACGCACCCCGAAACATGTGAGCGAAGCGATCAAACGAGTTCCCCCGCCCCGGGGCGGGGGCGAGGGGGTGGGGGGCGTCCCCTCCCGCAGCGAACCACTGGCAATGGCGATCCGCCCCGCCGCCCCGCCGCAGTCCGGCCGCCGGGCCGCCCCAAGGCCGGACGGCACGCGGCG
>DAOLKI010000027.1:0-12209 GCA_035331665.1 Rhodocyclaceae bacterium | reverse complement strand
GGACGCGACGGGCGTCGCCGTCCGTTCCGTGGCGGGCGCCGGCGGTATCGTCGGGGCGGGCGGCGCCGTGGCCGTGGCGAAGGACAGCAGCCGGACCTCCGCCTACATCGGGGCCGGCAGCGAGATCCAGCGGGCGGCCACGGCGCACGTATCGGCCACCACGAACCGCCGGGCACGCGCGGAGTCGGTCGGCACCACGGTGGGCGGGCTGTCCATCGGAGCCTCCGTGGCGCGGGCCACTTTCACGGGCGGCACCACGGCGTATCTCGGCGACGGCGTCCTGGTCGGCAAGACCGTCGGCAAGACCGTCGATGGGCTGCTGATCTCCGCCTCCGACATTTCCACGGCCTCCACCCGGGCGGTGGCCGGCTCGGCCGGCATCTACTCCGGTGCCGGCGCCGACGCCGGTTCGTCCATCGCCACCGACGTCAGCGCCTACCTGGGCGCCGGCGGCGATGTCACGGCGCGGGACACGGTCTCGGTGACCGCGCAGGCGGCGCCGGCGGTCGACGCGACCGCGGTCGGGGTGAGTGCCGGCGCCGCGGCCGTCGGCGTCTCCCTGGCCTCGGCGACCCTGACCGGCAACGTCCTGGCGTTTGTCGGCGAGAACAGCCGCGTCGGCGCCGGACAGGTTGCCGTCACGGCGCGCACCGACCTGCCCGCCGGCGGCACCTCGGCCTATGCGGAAAGCATCGGTGCCGGCGGCGGCCTGATCGGCGCCAGCGGCAGCGAGAGCACGGCTTCCTATGCCGGCACGACGAAGAGCTACATCGGCGGCGCGAGCACCATCGCCGGCCGTACCGAAGTGATCGCCGAGACCGACACCCGCCAGGAGGCGTCGGCCACCGGGGTCGCCGTCGGCTTCCTCGCCGCCGGAGCGAACATCGCCGGCGCGACCAGCCTGTCGGATACGCAGGCCTACGTGGGATCGGACGTGGCGGTTTCCGGCGCGGGGCTGACCGTGCGCGCGGGCGGCACCGACGACAACTTCGCGGACGCCACGGCGGGGACCGGCGGCGTCGTGTCGGGCGCGGCCTCCAAGGCGACGACGACCGGCCACAGCACGACGCAGGCGTCCATCGGGGCCGGCGACGCCACCCGGAACATTCTGGTCGACGCGCTGGCCATCACCGCAGACCACACGCACCGCTTCAACACGCAGGTGGACAGCGTCAATGCCTCCGTGGTGGGAGCCAGCGGCGCCTACGGCGTCAACGCGGTCACGAGTGCCGTTTCGGCCGAAATCGGCGACGGTGCCTATGTCCTCGGCAACAGCGTCGTGGTGCAGGCCAACAACCGGGTCGACAAGCCCTGGCTCGGCGGCGGGGCGTACAACATCCGGTCCGGCTCGGGCGGTGTCGTGGATGCCGCGGCCGGAAAGAGCGAATCCCGCATGGCCCTCGACACGACGGCCCGCGTGGGCGACGATGCGCGCGTTCACGTGCTGGCCCCGGCATCCGGCTCCGGCGTGTTCACCATGGATGCCTTGAACGACGTCAGCGCCATGGACCAGGTAAAACTGGATTCGGGAGGCGCCATTGCCGTCGCCAAGGCGGTGTCCCACCTCTATGTGGACCGCGCCAACGCCACGGTAGCCTTCGGCGCCAACTCCCGTGTCATCAACGACCTGGGCGACATCAACGCCGGTGCGCGGTCCCGCATCGCCCTGGATTCGCGGGCGGCGGCCGATGCCTACGGCCTTGCCGGCGCGCCCTCCGGCGAGGCGTATGCCTACTACACCGGTCTCAACCTCGCGGACGTGGCGCCGGGCGCGTCGCTGTCCGCCGCCGAGGGGCAGGTGTTCCTGGCCGGTGGCCAGAGTTCGAGCGGCACGCCGACCAGCATCAACGCCAACAGCAACGTCAATCTCTGGAACAAGACCGCCTTCCCGATCGACACGGATCCCGATGCCCGCTCCAACATCAGCAACAACGCGACCGTGCGTGTCCAGGCCGGCGCCGTGGTGGAGGGCGCCGGGGACCTGAGCCTTCTCGCCGACCGGGGCAGCGTCACGGCCAATGCGGTGGGCATAGGCAAGGACATCTACCGGGAAACCGCCGGCGCGGTGGCCAGCGGCATCAGCAACCTGTTCGGCGGCGGCGACGTTTCCTTCGATATCAAGGGTGGCACGACCTCGGTCGGGGGGCTCGCGCTTGCGCAGGTGGACGGCATCGCGCGCACCGGGATAGACCGGCTGGCGTCGCTCACCCTGAACTACGCGCTGGACACCACGTGCGGCGCGGCGGTCTGCTACGACTCCGCCGGGAACGTGCGCTGGAACCTGTTGCCGACCGCCACGAAAGGGGTCACCTACAGCCGCGACCTCGCCGTGGGGATCGCGGCGAGCATCCAGGAGCGCATCGACAAGCTGCGTCAGCTCAAGGCCCAGTACGCCGGCGATCCGGTGGCGTCGGCAGCCTACGATTCGGAAATCAAGTACCTGCAATACAAGCTCGTGCAACTGGGTCTGGCGGCCACGGACGCCAGCGGCAACTGGATATCCGGCAAATTCAGCAGCCCGAGTCCCCGGCAGGCCGCCCAGGACCAGATCGGTGGCCAGCAGTCGATCGTCAATGGGTACGTCGCCACCGCCGACACCGCCGCCACGTCCGCCCATTCCGACATCGGCAGCGCGTCCTCGAGCCAGACCACCCTGCAGAGCAATGCCGGCACCGTCGTCTCCGACAACTCCACCACGGGCACCTACAACAACGCCATCATCGTCGACATTCAGGGACTGAGCGGCTATGCGGGGATATCCGGAGCGAACAAGACCAACTACGACAATCTGGTCGCCAAGGTCGGCGACAATTCAACGCGCGGCACGACCATCAACACCCTGAAGGGGCTGAACGCGACGGATCAGGCGACCGTCGACGGCAAGAACGCCGACATCGACACGAAGCTGGGCGAGATATCCACCCGCAAGAACCAGATCGGCAATCTGGTCAGCCAGGTGGTCCAGGGGGCCAGCACCTCCGCCGCGACGCAGATCGTCACCCTGCAGGCGGAGATCGATACTCGCCAGGCGGAAATCAACACCCTCGCCTCCGAAGCGAAGTCCCTGTTGACCACGATCGCCGGCCGCAACGACACGATCAAATCCAATGCGGCGGCGATCGACGGCAACAATTCGACCATCGAGTCCCTGCAGACATCCCTCGCCACCGCCCTGGGTACCGCGCCGGCCGATGCGGCGAAGCTGGCCGACATCACGCGCCTCAAGGGGCTGAATTCGACGCTGTATGGAGGCGTCACCACCGCTTCCGGCAACATCGGCACGGCGACGTCGGGCGTGTCCACGGCGCTGACCAATGTCGGCACCGACCAGACGGCCATCGACGGGGCCGTGAATGCGACCGCCCGCGCCACGGCCTCGGGGCTGGTCTCGTCCCTCGCCACTTCCCTGCCCACGCTGTCCACCGTCGCCGCCAGCGGCGCCACCGCGGATTTCGTCAAGGTCGACGACATCACGGTGCGCCTGGGCAGCATCCGCATGAAGGGCGACAGGCTCGCCGGATCCGGCGAACTGCGCGCACCCGGCGACGCGCAGATCAACATCACCAACAACACGCCGAGCTTCCTGGTGGTCAACAACCTGACCATAGACGCGAACGAAGGCGGCACGATCCGGTTCAATGACATCCTGGTGAACGGCAATGCGGAAATCAACCGGGTCAACGGGGGTGGCACCGCGGCGAATTTCGCCACCTTGCTGACGCGGGACTCCACCGGCTCCGGCGCTCCGCCTCCGGCAATCAACATCACGAGCAACTACGATCCCAACAGCCCGGTCTTCAAGAAGCTCCCGGCTCCGGCGCCGGATATCCAGTTGAACGGCAACATCCTGAACCTGCGCGGTTCCGTCAATGTGCTCAGCAAGGCGGGAAGCATCCTGTCCAATGGCTCCATCAATGCCGGCACGGTCAACATCAAGGCGGAGAACGGCGACTTCGTGCAGAGCTACGTGGATGGCTTCGACCACGTGGGCGGGGACCCGGCCTCGATTCGCGATTTCGGGACGCCGCTGGGCCAGGGCATCATCGCCAATGGCGGCGTGTTCATCAGCGCCCGTTTCCTGAACATCAACAGCCTGGTGCAAAGCGGCATCGAGCAGTGGACCCTGACCCTGCCGTCATCGCCGACCCTGACCGGCCCGGCGGATCTCTTCGGAATCAGCCAGTCGGCCGTGGACACGGCGCTGAACAATTACAAGAACGCCACGGGACCGCGCTACACCTATTTCACCACCGCGGCGGGCACGGTGACCTACGACGCCGCCGCCAACCGGCTCGAGGCGTCCCTCGCCTATGCCGACGCGGACCGGCTGAGTGCGGACTGGACCACGCGCTCCGCAAGTTATAACGGACTCTATCCGCTCGTGTCCGACTACGGCAATGTCGGTGCCTATTACGACCCGACGAACGTGCGCTACGAGTTGAACGGCACTCAGGTGCGCGGAGGCTACATCCAGCTCTTCGGGCAAATCATCAACACGGGCGATCCCGGCGGCGCCAATTCCGGAAGGCTGCGCGTGCTCGACGGGTATGGCCAGATCAAGATCACCAACCCGACCGGGCTGCCCGTCGTCATCAACAACCTGGACGCGGGCACGGATCCGACGGGGACCCTGCGCGGGACCCAGGGGAAGATCGACATCACCGACATCCAGTCGGTGGACCCGGTCGCCCACACGTCGAACGTCATCCATTCCGTCTACACGCGGGACTACAGCGTCTCCACGGGCGCCGCCTCCATCAAGCTGCTCCAGGAGACGGGGCGGCTCGAGAAAGACGGATCCTTCACCATCCTGGGTTCGAGCAGCGGCACCGACGCGGGCGCCACCGACGGACGCACCACCGCCTACAATCCGCAGACCGGGCTGCGGTACGTGTGGACGACGGGTACCGACAACTCGAGCTATACGTACTGGCAGTTCTCCGGCACCCAGTTCCTCGGGATCGAGTCCCTGCGCACCAGGCCGACGGGTTCCGTCGAGAGCCAGTCGGGCCCGTTCACGCGCGCCTCCTACCGCCTCGACGACGGGACGTACCTGACCAAGGATACGGGCAGCACCGGCACGCGGTATCTGAGCAGCACGGTCACCCGGACCACCAGCGATTACTGGGAAAAGACCGCGGAATGGACGAACTGCAACTGGTGGACCCTCTGCATTGCCCAGGACTACCACTCGAAGTGGACCGAGACGACGGGCAGCACCTCCATCACCACCAAGTCGTTGAAGGCCGACTATCCGATCGCCATCGAATTCAGCGGGTACGACCGCGGCGCCGTGACCGTGAATTCGGCCGCCAACGTTCTGCTGAACGGTGCCGTCCGCAACGCCTCCGGGACGACGACGATCACGGCGGGCATCGGCGGCCCGGAAGGCGTCACGCCGCTTCCCGGGGTGTCACTGGCCGGCCGCTCGATCATCCAGAACAGCGATGACGCCCTGATCCAGTCCAAGGATCTCAAGCTGGCCGCGAGCGGCAGCATCGGCGCCGTACCCGGCGCCTCCGACGCGCGCCCCGTGCGGGTCGCCGCCACCGGGACTCTCGACGCCACTGCCGACAACGGCAACGTCATGGTCAGTCAGACCCTGGGCAACCTCAATGTCGGCACGGTGTCGGCCGGGGGCAATGCCGCCCTGGGGACCTCCCGGGTCATCCTGAGCGCCGACGGCAGCATTCTCGCGGCCGCCGCCGGCAGCCTGATCCAGGGCGACCGGGTCGAGCTCACTTCCCAGAACGGCGCCATCGGGTCGATCGCGGTGCCGCTCGCCGTCAATGTCGGGGAGCCCGGCGACGTGGCGCAGCGGTCCCTGTACGGGCTCAAGGCCTCCGCCGCCGGCGACATCGGGATCGGTATCGGTACCTGGGCGCACAACGCGGGCGGGAACCTGCTGGCCGACACCATCGTCTCCCAGGGCGGTGACGTGAAGCTCGTGGCGCCGGGCCGCATCATCGACAACAATCCGGTGGAGAGCATCAACAAGGAGACATGGGCCCAACTCCTGGCCTACTGGGATTCGCTCGGATTGCGCGCCGGTACGTCGGCGAACGCCGAGAAGCAGGCCCAGGCGGTGAAGTCCTTCGAGGACGGCAGGACCCAGGATTACGCCCTGTACTGGCAGATCCGGCAACGCCAGACCGATCCGGCGACCTACGATCCGGCATTCACGTACAAGGTCACGGCAGGCGAGAAGGCCGCGCTGGTCGCTTCCGGCATGACCGATGCCGACGTCGCGGCGTTCGAGGCGAACCGTACCGCCCAGTATCGGCAACTGAATGCGAATGTCGGCGCATATACCGCTGCGTACTCGGCCGGCTTCCATTACACGGCCACCGATGCGGAGAAGAAGACGCTGCTGAAAGGCTCTTCCTGGACCGAGCGGGAGTTGGGCATCTCGGTCACGCCGGGACTGCTCAAGGACATCACGAACACCAATCCCGTCGACAAGAGCGCCAATGTCCAGGGCCGCCGCGTCATCCTGGTCGCCGGAAAAGGGATCGGCGAGACCAAGGTCGGCGTGACCGTACCCTACGACGTGGATCCGTCGTGCTCTTCGGGGCCGGGCTGCCTGACGGATGAAATGAAGGTTGCGCTGGCCGCCGCCGAGCGGGCCGATATTGCCGATACCGGGAGCGCGATCCAGATATTCCGCCGCCGACCGCTCAATTTTGCCGCCGCCTCGGAACTCGACGTGACCGTGCTGGCGGCCCCGTTGGGATCCAGCGACGACGGCAAGGCCTTCCTGGCATCGAAGGAAGACGCCAGGTTGGGCACGGTCGTGGTGCCCGGGGAAGCGCGTATCAAGGTCCGCGGTTCGATCGTCAACGTGGATGATGCCTTCCCGGCCGTGCAGGCCGGCGGCCTGATCCTCGAGGCGGCCAACGGAGGCATCGGCTACGTCCCGGATGCGGGTTCCGGCGATGTCGAGCGGCCACTGCGCATCCAACTGACCGGCGGCGGCGCCCTGACGGCCCGGGCGGCGGACAAGGTCGAGATCAACGAGACGGCCGGCGATCTGCTGGTCGACACCGTCTTCTCCCGCAAGGACGCCAGCCTGGTGGCCAGTGGCTCCATCCTCGACGCCTATGCCGACGCGGATCTGAACGTGCTTGCCGCCAACCTCAGCCTGCAGTCGCTGACGGGTTCGGTCGGCACGTTGTCCAACCCGCTGGACGTCGGGGTCGGTTCCATCGATGGCCGCATCCAGGCCCGTACGTCGATCGGTTCTCCGATCGCCCTCAACGGTCCGCTCGGGCACAGCTTCAACCTGGGCACCATCGCCTCGGGAGATGCGGTGCGACTCTCCGCGGACGTGGACATGCTGATCGACGGCCCGGTGTCGGCCCCGGGACCCGTCGGCCTGGTGAGCGGCGGAATCATGACCATGACGCCCGCAGGTTCCGTCCATTCCGATGCCGGAAGCATCCGGGTCGATGCCGGAACCCTGGCCATGGCCGACGGCGCGACGGTGCGTTCCGAGACAGGCATCCTGCGCGTCGTCACGGCGGGCGACGCGGTCGTCACGGGCCTGTCCACGGGCAACGACGGCGTTGCCGGGATGGATGGCGAAACCCACTCCGTGGCCGTTCTCAGCACCGCCGGCAACGTTCGCGACGGTGGCGACACGCGGCCCGACGTGATTGCCGACACCGGAAATGCGTCGCTGTCGCTGCGCGCGCCCATGGGGCACGTCGGCGCCGACAACCCGCTGGACGTGGACGTCCGGCGGCTCGATGCCTCGGCGCGGGACGCCATCCAGATCGCCGCGCGGAGTTCCGTCGACGTGGGGGCGGTCGAGGCCGGATTGGAGGTGGGACTGGCGGTTACCGGTTCCCTGAGCGGAAGCAGCGTGCGAAGCACGGCCGGTCCGGTGAGCCTGGCGGCCACGGGTGGCGTATCGCTCGATTCCGTCCAGGCGGCCGGTAGCGTCGGCATATCCTCCGGCGGCCCGGTGACGGGAACCCTGGTCCGCAGCACCGGCGGCGCGGTGACCGTCATTTCCGCCGGTGCCATCGACCTGACCTCGGCCCGGGCCGCGGGAGACATCCGCATGGACGCGATGGCCGGGCTGACCGCGGGTACGGTGGCGAGCAGCGGCGGGACCGTGGACCTGCGTGCCGGCGCCGACGCCAACGTTTCCGATGTCGCCGGCCAACTCGGTACCACCGTCACCGCCGGCACGAGCGTCGTCCTGGGCAGCGCCGCAAGTGCCGGTGGCGATGTGGCGGTGCGGGCAGGCGACGACGCGACGGTGGCCACCGGCAGCGCCCGCGGAACGCTGGCAGTCTTCTCCGATCGTGGCGACGTCACGGTGGGTTCCGTCACCGCGGACGCCGTGCAGCTCGAGGCCCCGGGCGACGTGACCGGCACGGCGATGCACGTGGGTTCCGCACTGCGTCTCGCCGGTGCCCGGGTGTCCGGTTCGGCTTTCGGTGGCGGACGGGCCGTCGGCGGCTATGTCACCGGTTTCGCGGGCGCGGCGGCCGACACGGTGGCGCTGACCTTCGCCGGCGCGGGAGGCTTCTCGCTCGGCAATTTCTGGGCCGCCGGGGCCAGCGTGACCATTCCCGCCGGCACTTTCGGCGCCGCGAATTTCCGCATCGGCGACCGGGGGCTTTTCGGCAATCCGGAAACCCTGGTCCTCGTCGACCAGCACGACAAGAGCATACAGACGGCCGACGTCCAGCTCTATTCCGAGGGAGCCCCCTTCTATCTCTACCTGACCGGAAACCGAGTGCGTACCAACGCCTTCGTGATCTACCGCAGTCCGGCCCACGAGGTGCTGACCGCCGACGGCGCGAATGCGAGCGCCGCCGAGCAGGCCGGCGACGCCCTCGCCAGGATCGTCCCCCCACCGTTGCCGGGCGGGCTGCCGGGCAGTGCGGGCAAGACCGGAGAGCTGGTAGATTTCACGGGCCTGCCGGTGTCCACCGAGTGCGGCGACGACGATCCTGGATGCAAGGAATGATCAAACTCCCGTGGGCGGTCTGGGCCGCCGCAGCCCTGACCGCCATGCCGGCGACGGCGCAGGTGACCGTCCCGCCGGCGGCCGATCCCGGGGCCCTGCAGCAACGGCAGATCGACGAGGAGCGGCGGCGCCGCGACCTGGAACGCGAACAGCGCAAGGTGCCGGCCGAACCCTTGAAGCGGGACGAACCCGCCGCCCCCGCCCCCGGCCCGTCCGCCGCCGACGAGGTGCGCTTTCCGGTGCGGCAGATCCGCTTCACCGAATCCGCCATCCTTGCGCCGGGCGAACTCGATGCGCTCGCGGCGCCTTATCTGGGCCGTGAATTGCGCCTGGCCGATCTGCGCGCCCTGGCCGCGGAGGTGAACGGGTTGTATCGCCGTCGCGGCGTGGTCACCGCCCAGGCGTCGATCCCGCCCCAGGACGTCTCTTCCGGCGTGGTCACCATACGGCTCGTCGAAGGCCGCCTCGGGCAGGTGCTGGTCCACGGCAACGACACCACCGATGCGGATTACGTGGCGGACCGGGTCGGACTGAAGCCTTCCGACCTCATGGACCTGGGCCGGCTGGAAGCGGCGCTGATCCGGTTCAACCGCACCAACGACGCCCAGGCGCGGGCCGAACTGAAGCCGGGCAAGCGCTTCGCCACCACCGACATCGAGGTCGCGATGGCCGAGCCGCCGCGGCACGATCTGCGCGTGACGGCCGACAACCTCGGCGCGGCGGCGACGGGGCGCAACCGGGTCGGGCTCGCCTACACCAACCGCAGCCTCCTGGGCTATCGCGACGAACTCGGACTGGCGGACACCCGCGCCACCGGCCAGGACAGCCGGTCCGCCACCTATGCCTTTCCGGTCAATACCTGGGGCGGCCGGCTGAGTCTCGGCTATTACGCGGACAAGACCGCCGTGCGGAACGGTCCCCTGGAATCCCTGCGCATCACCGGCAAATCCACCTCCCAGGCCCTTTCGCTGCGCCAGCCGACCTGGGTGGATGCGGACGCCCAGGTGGATGTCGTGCTCGGTACCAAGAGCCGCAAGAACCGCAACTGGATCGACAAGGTTTTCTTGTCGAAGGTGGATACGACGGACCGCAGCGTCGGCGTGGAGGCCCAGTTGTTCGGATCCCAGTCGAGCTGGTTCGGAAGTTACACGCGGTCCGTGGGACACGCGGACACGACCCGGCGCGAAGGCTACCGCGTCGACCGGGGCTCCCTGCGGCATTTCCGTGATCTTGGCGGCGGCTTTTCCCTGCGCGGGATCCTGACCTGGCAGTCGACTCCGCAGGCCAACCTTACTTCAGGCGAACAGTTCTTCATCGGCGGCGAGGGCAGCGTCCGCGGCTATCCCGTCGGGCAGTTTTCCGGTGACAAGGGGCAGGTTTTGAGCCTCGAACTGCACCATCCGCTGTTCGGCACCTCGGGCGGATGGAATGCCACCGGCTTCCTGTTCGCCGACAGCGGCCGCGTGAAACCCTATCGCCCCCCCAATTCGACGCTTCCCGAGAGCGAACATCTGGGCAGCGTCGGCTGGGGCCTGAACCTGCAGATGGGCACGGCCGCCTTTGCGCGCCTCACCATCGGGCATGGGCAACGCCGCCTGCCCCAGATGCCGCGCAGCAACGAGGTCACGCTGCAAGTCGTCGCCAGCGTCTTCTGACGCGGGCGCCAGGGTCTGCTCTCATTCAGGCACGCGCCGACTGAATGAGAGCCGATCCTAGGTTCCGTCGGCGAGGCCCGCCGTCCAGCGCACCACCAGCCAGAGGGTCGCGATCCAGATCGCCGCCACGACGAAGGCCGCCATGAGGCCGGCCCGGCGGCCGGCGGCTGCCACCCGTCCCGCCTTCGCGCGGCATTCGGCCATCACATCGGGCGGCACCAGGCGGATGGCCAGCGCGATGCCCAGCGGCAGCAGGATCAGATCGTCCAGGTAGCCGAGCACCGGGATGAAATCCGGGATCAGGTCGATAGGACTCAGGGCGTAGGCAACCACCGCGAGGATCAGCACCTTGGCATACCAGGGGGTGTCCGGATGGCCGGCGACCAAGGCGAGGACCAGGGTCTCCCCCTTCAGCCGCCGGGCCCATTCCCGCAATCGGGCGAGGAGCCCCGGACCGCGCGCAGCGCTCAAACCGAAGACCTCGCCGCGGGAGCGGCAGGGGGCGGGGACAACGAGCGGGACAGGGGGCGGTAAAGGGGCCTGCTCGCCGCGATCCGCCCGACGACCTGGGAACTCCGGCCGCGCGACACGGGGCCTGCCTGTCGCTTCGTGGTCCCCGCGTCTCCGCTGTCCGGCCGTGCCATGCGCGGTCAAAGGGCGTCGCGCCCTTTCTCCGACGCGAAGTAGACGACCTTGCGGGCGCGCATCACGTCACCGAGCGGGCGGTGGTCGAGCAGGCCGGACCAAGGATCGAACACGGCGTTCTCCACCTGCGCCGCGAAGTCCGCCGCCGCGACGTCGTCGAACCATTGGCTCGGCAAGTGCAGGCGGCCCACCGGGACGTACGGGGCCGCTTCCTCGGGCCAATCCACCGAGGCGTCCTCGATCGGCGTCACCGACTCGTCGACGAAGAATTGCAGTTGCAACTCGTAACCCAGGGTGTCGTGTTCCAGGCGTGCCATCATGTCCCGGGCCCAGTCCCGGTCCGCGCCGTGCGCAGATCTTTCCGCCGGCGGCGGCAGAAGCCTCACCCGGCACGCATAGGGTCCGCAGGCGAGCGGAGCCGCGCTGTAGAAGGTTTCCGTCGCGAAGCCGCTGAACTTCTGTCCCATCGTCTTCGCGAAACGGGCGGCCAGCCTCAGGCCGCCCACGAGTCCATAACGGGAAAGCAGGTGCTTCAGCAGCGCGCCGTTGCCACGGCTCGCCGCCATCACCAGGCCGACGAATTCGTCGCTTTTCGGGAAGGCGAAGGCGCTGTGGTTGATCAGCAGGAAGTCCTGGTGGTCCACCTCGGGCTGGCCAAGGGCGCCGGGACCCTTGACGCCGAACGCCTTGATCGCGAAACCGCGGATGTCGGGGGCCGCGTCGGGTGCGCGGTCGGGTCCGCCGTTGGAAAGCCTCACCCATGCGTCCCGCGGGCCGGGCGTCGCGAAAAGGCCGTGGCGGGCCCAGGGCGGCAGGTCGGTGAAGACCTCGAGGACCCCGCGCAGCGCCAGGATCTGCTTGCGATGCAAGGCCCGGCCCCTGCCATGGCGGGCGGACTTGCGCCGCTGCATTTCGGCGAACTGCCG
>DAOLKI010000026.1:0-12230 GCA_035331665.1 Rhodocyclaceae bacterium | reverse complement strand
TCCTCGCCGCCTTCGACGGCTTCCAGGCCATCGCCCGCCAGTTCGCCGATCCGGAGGAATCCGCCGATCCGCCTTCCGCAGCGGCCTGAACGCCGGCCTCGCCTCAGGCCTGCGGCGGCTTCAGGGACGCCAGGATGAGATCGAAGCGCTTGTCGAATTCCAGGGCCAGATCGAATAGGCGCAGGACCTCGTCCGCCGACTTGCGCAGGGCCGCGCTCAAGGTCTCTTCCTGCCGGTCGGTGAGCCCCAGGAAGACGTAGGTCCGCTCCACCCCTTCGATCAGTTCCTGCATCAACACCCGGGTCTGGGCCTGCTGGTTCCGATAGAGCTCCCGCAATTCCGTGACGGCATGGAAACTGTTGCGCGACGCGGTCTGCAGCGCTTCCGCCTGGGCCGCGGCGGCCTTGCGGATGCCGATGGTTTCGGCAATGGCCTCGGCGCTTTCGGCGAGGATGGCGACGTTGTCGCGGATGCGCCCGATCTCCTCCGGGTCTTCCGGAAGGTTCAGGATCAGGATGGAGACCAGGTCGTAGTTGATGATCATGCGCCGGCTGAACTGGAATATCCGTCCGAGATCGGCACATTTGTCGACGATCGACGCTTCCAGGGGCGTTGCCTCCCCGTTGGGAGTGAACGTACGGCGTGTGCCCCGATAACGCGCTTGCACGTGGCAGGTCAGCCCGTATTCGGTCATCGACTGCACCAGCTTCCGGGCCAGATCCTCGTACTCGAGACAGGCAATCCCCTTGCGGATGAAATCCAGCAACACCCCCGTTTCACCCATGTTCTTGAGGAAGCCCATCGCCATTTGTTGCAGGGAGGATTTTTCCTCCGCGAGCCGCGTCCTTTCCGCATGCATGGCAACGATCCGCTTCGCCTTGCGCACCAGCAGATCGCCGTCGAAGGGCTTGCTGATGAAGTCGTCGCCGCCGGCGTCGTAGGCCTTCAGCCGTTCCTCCAGGGTATCGTGGGAGGAGACGAACAGCACCGGCATCGCGTAATCGGCCCGCAGGCGTCGACAGGTCTCGTAGCCGTCTATCCCGGGCATCTCGATGTCCATCAACACGAGGTCCGGTTCCGCTTCGGCAACGGCCACCAGGCAGCGCTCGCCGGAATCGGCGATGGCGACGTCGAAATCCCCTTCGAGAACGATCCGCAAGGTCTCCTGGACGACCGGGTCGTCGTCCGCCACCAGCACCCGCCCCACGGGGCCGGCCATGTCCTCCGCCACCGGTGTGTCCGTCGGCGCGTCGAAATCGTCGAAAAACTCGGCCATTCAGGTCATCTCCTCATCCGTTCACCGTGGCCCATACCTCGTTTCCCCGTCCGCGATACTCCAGGGCGTCGAAACTGATCATGCGGGCCATGGCGATGCCGCGTCCGTGGGTGTGAAAGGCCCGCCGCGGCTGCATCTCGAGATACTCGCTCCAGTCGAAACCCCTGCCCTCGTCGATCACGCCGAAGCGGATCGTATTCGATGTGCGTTCCACGGCGAGGACGGCGTTGCGCGCCCCCATTTCCGGCAATGCCAGCCGGCTGCGGATTTCCTCCATCAACCGGTCTTCGCTGATCAGGCGCGTCTTTTCATCATACGAAATCTCGAGGTTGCCATGCTCGACCGCATTCAGCATCAGTTCGATCAGGCCGAGCACGACGCGGTCCGGTTCCGGCGCCGCATGGGCGACGAGGGTGGCGATGTCCCGGGCCTCCTCCGGTGTGCGGAACGCGAATTCGGCCCGGCGCAGCCAGGCGAGGGTACGCGTCGTCTGGCGCGCCTGCCGTTGCAGATCCCTGTGCAACCTGTGATCCTTGGCCGCGGCGGCCACGATGGCGAGCATCGTATCCGCGGAAAAAGGTTTGGTCAGGTAATAGAAGGCGCCCGCCCGCAGACCATCGGCCACGTCCGCATCCGCCGACATGGCCGTCTGCATGATCACCGGCGTGTAGGCCATCGCCGGATGCGTCTTCACGCGGCGCAGGACTTCGATGCCGTCCATGTCCGGCATCACCCGGTCGAGCAAAATGGCGTCGAAACTGTCCGGCGCCGCGCTGATCAGGTCCCAGGCCACTTGCCCGTTCTGGGCGCTGGCAGTCCGGTATCCCTCGGTCTCCAGGTTTTCGACCAGGGTCGCCAGACTGACCGGTTCGTCTTCCACGACCAGGACCAGCGGTACTTCCGTTTCCGTCAAGGCGTTTCCTCCCGACCGGAAAGATACCACCGGCAGCGCTCCGGTCGAATGCCGGTTCTGCCAAATCCCGGTCCGAAGGGCCGTGGCTTCAGGGAATCCCGATACGCGCCCCCGCCATTTTCCGGGCTATGCGGATGGCAATGCCGGTTGCCTTGGGAATTCGGCCGGCGGATCGCGCGGCATTCGCGCGCCGGAAATACGCAGGGTGCCGGGCGCCTGCCGCTTTCTTCGAATCCGGCCGGCCCCACGGAGCCGTGGCCCCCATACGCTCCGCTCGGCGCTCCGCCTGCCTGCGGCGCCTATCTCGACTCCTTGACCAGTCGCCCCTGGGCGGGCTGGATCGGCCGCGCATTGTTGCGGTAGAGGCGCGAAAACACCGAGATCTGGTCACTGGAAACCTGGACCGGCTGCTTGAAGACCATCCAGAGGACGTTCTCGGAGCAAGGCGGTGTGGTGAGGGATCCCATGTAGGTGTAATAGGCGCGACTCTCCGGGAGCAACCTGTTCAGGTCGAGCGCCACGCCGGGCGGGGCCACGTCGAGGCCCTTCTCCAGCGGCATGTAATTCCAGACCGTCTGGATCAAGGGATGCTCGCTGCCCTTCTCCATCAGCACGGCGATGACGGCCAGGTTCCCGTCGTAGTCCTGGTGCACCAGATGGGCCACCATGTCGAAAGCCTTGCCGTTGACCCGCTCTTCCGCGGGTCGGTGAAAATGGAACTGGACGAGGGCGTATTCCTTTCCGAGCACGGTGATCGAACTGCCTTCACCGACCGTCACCTGGATGGTGTGCCCGTTGTCGGAAACCCGGAACTGGGTCGGCCTGTAGTCGAACCGGATCGGTTCGAGGTCGACCCGGATTCCTTCCCGGATGTCGATCGGGGACTGTCGCTTGCCGGTCGCGCACACGGCAAAGTCCGGGCGCAGCCCGCCCCAGTTGGCGGGACCACCGGGACCCTCGTAGTCCCAATGGATCTCGGCATGTCGGGCCACGGCATCGCCGGGAGCCTCGGACGGCGCCTTCCGCGTCGCGCTGCGCCGCGGGCCGGAAGTGGCGTACTGCCGCTCCAGTTCCTGGCGCATGCCGACGGGCTTCTGCCTGTCCGCCTTTTCGGCCGGCTTGGCCGCCTCCGCGGCCCTTGCCGCGGACTTGGCGCCGTCTTTCGGATTTTCGGCGGCTTTTTCGTCCCTTGGATGTTCCACCTGGGATTTGTCGATCTTCGGCAACTCGATGAATCGCTTCGGACCGGCGGACTCGGCCGGCTTGGCGTCGGCCTTCGCCTCCGCCTTTCCGTCGCTCTTCGATTCGGGCCGGGACTCGGTCTTCGCCTCACCCTTGGATTCCGCCTTGGCGACAGGCTTGGATTCGGGTTTCGCCTCCGCTTTCGGGTCCGCCACCTGCATGGCGCCGGGTTTCCGGGCCGTGGCCTCACTGCGCATGTCGGCATACATGGGTCCCGGGCGCGACGCTTCCGTCGCCTGCCGGGCCGCCGTTTCGGCCACCTGGCGTCCTTCGCCCACCGTACGCAGCCGGCAGGCCTCGGTGAGCAGCCGATCATCCACGCTTCCGGTTTCGGCGGGGAGTTCCCGCGCCTCGGCTACCGCCTCCTCGCGAACCTTCTTCCCGTCCCGCAGGTACACGCGCTTCAGGGTCGCGGCCGTCCGCTTGTCGCAGTCGTAACGATGCAATACCTCGAGCGCGGTATATCGTTGCCCCTGTTCGTCCACCATCTCCTTGCCCAGGACGATACGGCTCCACGCGGTGGTCCAGCCTTGCGCGGCGCGCGCGATGCGAGCCTTGTCGATTTCGACGCCGTTGCCGCCGGCGATGGGTTCCCAGCGCGCCGCGAGAACGGGCGTCGCGATGACGACGATGGCGCCGAAAAGCAGGTTCCGTATGCTTTCCATGGTGCTCCCCTGTTGCTATCGGTGGCCGGCGCGACGCCCCGGCCTTTATGGAGGTTCCTGCTGGTTACGGCAACGCAGCAGGATACTTTAGCCGGCGGTCGGGTTGCATTCGCCTGGGGATTCCAGTAGTTTCGCCCGATTGCGCAGGAGTCCCCCCATGAACGCCAACGAAAAATTCATTGCCTCGCAGGCCCATGTGGACGCGGCGGCCGTGCAGCCGCTTCCCGCCTCCCGGAAGATCTACGTGGAAGGTTCCCGGGCGGACCTGCGGGTCCCGATGCGGGAAATCAGCCAGAGCGACACCGCGGGCGAAGCGAATCCCCCCGTCTACGTTTACGACTGCTCCGGTCCCTACACCGACCCGGGGGCGCGGATCGACGTCCGGCAGGGCCTGCCGGCCTTGCGGCAGCGCTGGATCGAGGAACGCCGGGACACCGAGGTGTTGCCCGATCTGTCGTCCGCCTACGGTCGCCAGCAGGCCGCCGACCCGTCCCTCGCGGCCATGCGGTTTCCGGGCCTGCAACGCCACCCCCGGCGGGCCAAACCGGGCGCCAACGTCACCCAGATGCACTACGCCCGGCGGGGCATCGTCACGCCGGAGATGGAGTTCGTTGCCATCCGCGAAAACCTGCGCCGCCGCGAGTACCTGGAATCCCTGCGCAGCAGCGGCCCGGCGGGCGAACGGATGGCCCGGCTGCTGGGTCGCCAGCATCCCGGGCAGGCATTCGGCGCCGCAATTCCCGAGGAGATCACCCCGGAGTTCGTGTGCCGGGAAGTGGCCAGGGGCCGGGCCATCATCCCCGCGAACGTGAACCACCCGGAGAGCGAGCCGATGATCATCGGCCGCAACTTCCTGGTCAAGATCAACGCCAACATCGGCAATTCCGCGGTGTCCTCCTCGATCGCGGAAGAGGTGGACAAGATGACCTGGGCCATCCGCTGGGGCGGGGACACGGTGATGGACCTGTCGACCGGCAAGCACATTCACGAGACCCGCGAGTGGATCGTCCGCAACTCGCCGGTGCCCATCGGCACCGTACCCATCTACCAGGCCCTCGAGAAGGTGGACGGCAAGGCGGAGGAACTCACCTGGGAGATCGTCCGCGACACCCTGATCGAGCAGGCCGAACAAGGGGTGGACTACTTCACCATCCACGCCGGCGTGTTGCTGCGCTACATCCCGATGACGGCGGGGCGCATGACCGGCATCGTCAGCCGGGGCGGCTCGATCCTGGCCAAGTGGTGCCTCGCCCACCACAGGGAGAATTTCCTCTATACGCACTTCGAGGAAATCTGCGAAATCATGAAGGCCTACGACGTCGCCTTCAGCCTCGGTGACGGCCTGCGCCCCGGGTCCATCTTCGATGCCAACGACGAGGCCCAGCTGGGGGAACTGAAGACCCTCGGTGAACTGACCCAGGTGGCGTGGAAGCAGGACGTCCAAGTGATGATCGAAGGTCCCGGCCATGTGCCGATGCATCTCATCAAGGAGAACATGGACCTGCAACTCGACTGGTGCGACGAGGCTCCTTTCTACACTCTCGGGCCGCTCACCACCGACATCGCACCCGGCTACGACCACATCACCAGCGGCATCGGGGCTGCCATGATCGGCTGGTACGGCACGGCCATGCTCTGCTACGTCACCCCGAAGGAGCATCTCGGGCTGCCCAACAAACAGGACGTCAAGGAAGGCATCATCACCTACAAGCTGGCGGCCCATGCGGCCGATCTGGCCAAGGGCCACCCTGGCGCACAGATCCGCGACAATGCCCTGTCCAAGGCCCGCTTCGAGTTCCGCTGGGAAGACCAGTTCAACCTGGGGCTGGATCCTGACAAGGCGCGCGAGTTCCACGACGAGACGCTGCCCCAGCAGGGCGCCAAGCTGGCGCACTTCTGTTCCATGTGCGGACCGCACTTCTGTTCCATGAAAATCACGCAGGACGTGCGCGATTTCGCGGCGGCCCAGGGCTTGTCCGAGAGCGAGGCCCTCTCCAAGGGCATGGAGAGCAAAGCCGTCGAATTCGTCAAGACGGGGGCGGAGATCTACCGGAAATAGCCGGGTCCGCCCGGACCCGCGTCGAGCGCATGGCAGGCGTCGCATCGGATCGTCGCGTGGGCGAAAGCCGCGGCCGGGATTGCCGGTGGCGGGATATTGCGCAATCCGGCCCGCCTTCCGCCGTTCCCCGGCATGCGCCCGGCGTGCCGTCCGCGCCGGACTCGCCGGCCCGACACCCCATGAGAGCCGTCGGCGGGACACCCCCTGCGGCGCGACGCGTTACGTGCCGGAGAACGGGACCGGGTCGAAGCATTCCTGCCACGCGCTCGGATGCGTGGCTCCCCCTCGCGACCGGCCCGCGCGGGAACCACCGGTAACGCCGGTCAGGCGCGCACCGCCGTCAGCTTGCCGAGCAGGGCGATGAGCGTGGCCCTTTCCTGCGCCGACAACGCGGCGCCGATGCGTTTGTCGTGGGCACGCACCCGCTTGACGGCTTCCGCGAGCAGGCGCTGGCCGGCTTCGGTCAGGTAGAGGTGGTTGTGCCGCCGGTCGGTGGTGGAGGCCTGCCGGGAAACGATGTCGCGCTTCTCCAGCTTGTCGATCAGCGGCACGACCGACGAACGATCCAGGCGCACCGTCGCGGCCAGCTTGGACTGGGTGATGCCGGGATTCGCCCGCAGGACCTCCATCACCGAGAAGATCGCCGGGGTCACGCCCAGTTCCCCCATTTCCGCCGCGAAGTCCTTGAAGATCGCCACCTGGACCAGACGGATGGGAAAACCCAGGGTGTCCGCGAGGGCACCGAGGACTACCGGGGGCTTCTTGGAGGCTGGCATATCCAATTGTTTTTACTAGATTTCGATTGACAGAAACGCCGGCGGCGGGGGGCGCGGCACGAACTCAGGATAGGCTTCAAATAGGTTGATGTCAAACAAGTTGACATCAACCCGTTTATGCTTACAATCATCCAATACTAAAACATCGCCCGCCCAGGGTGTGGAGGAGATCCCGCATGGCACCGCCCGTCGCCCGGCCGCGCCGCCGTCCCCGCTCACGCCATCCAGCCATCCGAGGCTGACGCCGTGGATTTCCAGATTCATCTTCTCCTCATCCAGGACGGGATCACCAACGGCGCGATCTACGCCCTGCTCTCCCTGGCCCTCGTCCTGGTGTTCGCGGTGACCCGCGTCATCTTCATTCCCCAGGGGGAATTCGTCGCCTACGGCGCCTTGACCCTCGCCGCCATCCAGGCTGGAAAGACACCGCCGACGGCCTGGTTCCTGGTCGCCCTCGGGGTGGCTGCCGCGGCCGCCGACATCTGGCAGGCCCTCCGTGAATCGCGGGAAAACCGGATTCCGGCGATTCTCGGCGTGAACGTGGGACTGCCGCTCGCCCTCGCCGGCATTCTCCAGGTCGCGCCCCTCGCGACCCTTCCGCTGATCGCGCAAATCCTCCTCACCCTGCTGGTGGTGGTTCCCCTCGGCCCGATGATCTACCGGCTTGCCTACCAGCCGGTGGCCGAGGCCTCCGTGCTGCTGTTGCTCATCGTCTCCGTGGCGGTGCACCTGGCCCTCCTGGGCCTCGGCCTCTTCTTCTTCGGCGCCGAAGGTACGCGCACGCCATCCTTCACCGACGGCAGCCTCAGCATCGGTCCCGCGACCTTCCAGTACCAGTCCCTGTGGATCATCGGCATCACCGTGCTGCTCATCGTCGGCCTGTTCGCCTTCTTCGAGCGCACCCTCTACGGCAAGGCGCTGCGGGCCACCGCCATCAACCGCACGGGAGCGAAGCTGATGGGCATCTCCACGGACATGGCCGGCAAGCTTTCCTTCGCCTTGGCGGCCCTGGTGGGGGCGTTCTCCGGCGTACTGGTCTCCCCGGTCACCACCATCTATTACGACACCGGCTTCCTGATGGGCCTGAAAGGATTCGTGGGCGCCATCATCGGCGGGCTGGCCAGCTATCCCATCGCCTCCCTGGGCGCGGTGATGGTGGGCCTGCTGGAATCCTACTCCTCCTTCTGGGCGAGCGCCTACAAGGAGGTCATCGTCTTCACGCTGATCATCCCGGTCCTCGTCTGGCGCTCCCTGACCACGCACCACGTGGAAGAGGAGGAGCATTGAGATGAACCGTTTCGTCCTCGCCTTCGTGGCCGTGCTGGTCCTGGGGCAGCCGCTGCTCCCGGAATTCACGGTGACGCTGCTCAACTACATCGGCCTCTACGCCCTCGTGGCCCTGGGCCTGGTGCTGCTCACCGGCATCGGCGGCCTGACCTCCTTCGGGCAGGCGGCCTTCGTCGGCGTCGGCGCCTATGCCACCGCCTACCTGACGACCGTCCACGGCGTATCCCCGTGGTGGACGTTGCTCGTCGGCATGGCCGTGACCACCGCCATCTCCCTGTTCCTCGGCTTCATCACGCTGCGCCTTTCGGGCCACTTCCTGCCCCTCGGCACCATCGCCTGGGGCATCTCCCTCTACTTCCTGTTCGGCAACCTGGAGCCCCTCGGGGGCCACACGGGGGTCGCGGGCATCCCCGCCATCAGCCTGTTCGGCATCGAGTTGAAGAGCGGACGCACGCTGTATTACCTGATCTGGGCGGTCCTGCTCTCCGCCATCGTCGCCACGCAGCACATGCTCGATTCCCGCGAGGGTCGCGCAATGCGTTCGCTGCGCAGCGTCACCATGAGCGAGGCCATGGGCATCAACACGACCTGGTACAAGATGGTCATCTTCATGATGGCCGCCCAGTTCGCCTGCGTCTCGGGCTGGATGTACGCCCATCTGCAGCGCTTCGTGAACCCGACGCCTTTCGGCCTGCATATCGGCATCGAGTACCTGTTCATGGCGGTGGTCGGCGGCGTGGCCAACGTCTGGGGTGCGGTCCTCGGCGCCACCCTGGTCACGCTGCTCAAGCAATGGCTCCAGGACTGGCTCCCGGCGCTGCTCGGCAAGGCGGGCAACTTCGAGGTCGTGGTCTTCGGCCTGATGATGATCTACGTGCTGCACCGGGCCCGCGAAGGCCTGTGGCCCATCCTGCTGCGCCTGATCCCGCAGAAGCGCCAGGGGCGGGTCATCGAGGCGGCCGAGCCATTGCAGCGGCGGTCCATGCCCGGGGCCGGCAGCGTCGTCCTCGACGTGCAGAAGGTGACGAAGCGCTTCGGCGGCCTGGTGGCCAACAACAACATGAGCCTGCACGTGAAGGCCGGGGAGATCCTCGCGCTGATCGGCCCCAACGGCGCCGGCAAGAGCACCATGTTCAATTGCATCTCGGGCGTGAACCCGCCCACGCAGGGCGAGATCCACTTCCTGGGCCACCGGGTGGACGGCAAGGAATCCCGCGAGATCGCCCGCCGGGGAATGAGCCGCACCTTCCAGCACGTGCGCCTCAATGCCACCATGTCGGTCCTCGAGAACGTGGCCATCGGCGCCCACCTTCGGGGCCACCGCAACTTCATCCATGCCGCATGGCGGATGGACCGCGCCGAGGAGCGTCGCATCCTCGCGGAAGCCGCCCGCCAGATCGAGCGCTGTGGCCTCTCGGACCACCTGAACGACACCGCCGGCAGCCTGGCCCTGGGCAAGCAGCGCCTCGTGGAAATCGCCCGCGCCCTGTGCGCCGATCCCTGCCTGCTCCTGCTCGACGAGCCCGCCGCCGGCCTGCGCCACCTGGAGAAGCAGGCCCTGGCCGACCTGCTGCGCAAGCTTCGGCGGGAGGGGATGGCCATCCTGCTGGTCGAGCACGACATGGACTTCGTCATGGGCCTGGCCGACCGGGTCACGGTCATGGAATTCGGCGAGTTCCTCGCCGAGGGCCCGCCGGAGGAAGTGCAGCGCAACCCGAAGGTCCTGGAAGCCTATCTGGGAGGGGTGGAGTGAGCACGAAGCCGGTCATTCTGGAAACCGAGGACCTCTGCGTCTCGTACGGACGGGTCGAGGCCCTGCACAAGATCAACGTGCGCATCCGCGAAGGCGAGATCGTCACCGTCATCGGCCCCAATGGGGCCGGCAAGACCACGCTGCTGTCTTCCCTGATGGGCCTGCTGCCCTCGCGCGGCCGGATCGCCTACCACGGCGAAGCCCTCGGCGCGGGCCGCACCGTGGAATCCCTCGTCTCCCGGGGCCTGGTGCTGGTTCCGGAAAAGCGGGAACTGTTCGGCGAGATGAGCGTCGAGGACAACCTGCTGCTCGGCGCCTTCAGCCGCTACCGGCGCGGCGACAGGGCCTACCGGGACACCATGGACGAGGTGTACGGCATCTTCCCGCGTCTGCGCGAGCGGCGTACCCAGCTGGCCGGCACCCTGTCCGGCGGCGAACGCCAGATGCTGGCCATGGGGCGGGCCCTGATGGCCAAGCCCAAGCTGCTGATGCTGGACGAACCGAGCCTGGGCCTGGCGCCCCTGATCATCCGGGAGATCTTCCGCATCGTCGCCCACCTGCGCGATCTGGGCGTCTCGGTCCTGCTGGTCGAGCAGAATGCCCGCGCCGCCCTGCAGGTGGCCGATTACGGCTACGTGCTGGAGACCGGGGAAATGGCGCTGGAGAACGACAGCAAGGCGCTGGCCGACGATCCCCGCGTCATCGAAAGCTATCTGGGCCTCGGCGGCAAGCATTGATCGCCGGTCCCTTCCAACCCGCAGCAAGATCCATCACACAGGAGGAGAGAACCACCATGAAGCTGCCCATGAAGAAGCTCGCCGTAGCGCTCGCCGCCTTCGGCCTCACCACCGCCGCGCTGGCCGACATCACCATCGGCGTCAGCGTCTCCGCCACGGGACCGGGCGCCGTCCTCGGCGGCCCCCAGAAGAACACCACCGAGCTCTTCCCGACCAGCTTCGCCGGCGAGAAGATCAACTGGATCGTGCTGGACGACGCCTCGGACCCCACCAACACCGCCAAGAACATCGCCAAGTTCATCACCGAGAGCAAGGTCGACGTCATCATGGCCGGCACCACCACGCCCGGCGTGATGGCCGCCGCGGGCCCCGCCGCCGAAAGCAGGACGCCGCTGATCGCCCTGGCCCCGAACCGGCTGGATGGCGAGAAGTTCAAGTGGGCCTTCACCATGCCCCAGCCCATCAGCCTGATGGCGGAGCCCCTTCTGGAGCATGCCAAGTCCAAGGGTTACAAGACCCTGGCCTTCCTCGGTTACCACCCGGACGCCTACGGCGAGGCCTGGATCAAGACCCTGGAGCCCATGGCCGGCAAGTACGGCATCACGTTCGGACCCATCGAAGGTTTCGCCCGTACCGACACCTCGGTCACCGGCCAGGTCCTGAAACTCATCTCCGTGAAACCCGACGCCGTCCTCGTCGTGGCCTCCGGCGCGCCCGCCGCCATGGCCCATTCGTCCCTGAGCGAGCGTGGCTACAAGGGCCAGATCTACCAGACGCACGGTGCCCCGTCGCCCGTCTTCCTGAAGAACGGCGGCAAGGCCGTCGAGAACGGCGTCATCGTCGCCGGGCCGCTGCTCGAGTGGGAACAACTGCCCGACGCCCACCCGTCCAAGAAGGTGAGCGCCGAATACGCCAAGGCCTACGAGGCGAAGTACGGCAAGGACACCCTGTCCTCTTTCGGCGGCCACATGTGGGACGGCTGGGCCATCACCTCGCGCGCGATTCCCGTCGCCCTGAAGAAGGCCAAGCCGGGCACCGAGGCCTTCCGTGCCGCCCTGCGCGACGCCATCGAGAGTGAACGGGAGATCGCCGGCGTCCATGGCGTCTTCAACTTCAGCCCCACCGACCATTCGGGCTTCGACGCCCGGGGCCGCGTGCTGTTGCAGGTCCAGGGCGGCGCCTTCAAGGTCATTTCCACCAAGTAATCCCGCCGAGGAGAACGCCGTGACCACCGTCGCCCGCAAACCCGCCGACCTGTTCGTCGATCCGGCCGTCATTCTGGAGGCCCGTCCCGACGGGACCCGACTGTTCCGATCCGCGATTCCGTTGCCCGACACCTATCCCCGGTGCAGCGGGGAATGGCTGGAACGCTGGGCCGCCGAGACGCCGCAAGCCCTGTTCATCGCGGAACGGGGCACCGACGGCGAATGGGTCCGGGTGAGCTACGGCGAGGCACGGCAGCGCGTGTACCGCATCGCCACCTGGCTGCTCGGGCAGAAGCTCGGTCCCGAGCGGCCGGTGA